>JBAXJZ010000006.1:0-25140 GCA_037137595.1 Burkholderiales bacterium
CCCAAGTCCGGCGTCCGGCAGGGGTTTGCGGGCCCGGATGCAAGGCTGGGCTAGGATCCCGCGACTGACACGGAGCCTCCCCAGGAGACCCAGACCATGAAGCGCATCGTCCTGTTCCTCGTGACCAACCTGGCCGTGATGCTGGTGCTCGGCGTCACGGTGAACGTGCTCGGCCTGAACCGGTTCCTGTCCGCGAACGGCCTGTCGGTCACCGGCCTGCTCGGCTTCTCGCTCGTGATGGGCTTCGGCGGCGCGTTCATCTCGCTGCTGATGAGCAAGCCGATGGCCAAGTGGTCGACCGGCGCGCAGGTCATCAACGACTCGCACGAGCCCTCCCACATGTGGATCGTGCAGACCGTCGCGCGCTTCGCCGACAAGGCCGGCATCCGCATGCCCGAGGTCGCGATCTACGACGGCGAGCCGAACGCCTTCGCCACCGGCGCGTTCAAGAACTCGGCGCTGGTCGCCGTCTCCACCGGCCTGCTGCAGTCGATGGACCGCGACGAGGTCGAGGCGGTGATCGGCCACGAGGTGGCGCACATCGCCAACGGCGACATGGTGACGATGACCCTCATCCAGGGCGTGATGAACACCTTCGTGGTCTTCATCTCCCGGGTCGTCGGCTACTTCGTCGACAAGGTGGTGCTGCGCAACCAGGACGACGCGCCCGGCATCGGCTACTACGTCACCACGATCGTGCTGGACATCCTGCTCGGCGTGCTCGCCGCGATCGTCGTGGCCTGGTTCTCGCGGCAGCGCGAGTTCCGCGCCGACGCCGGCGCCGCCGACCTGATGGGCCGCAAGGGCCCGATGATCGGAGCGCTCGCGCGTCTCGGCGGGCTCGATCCGGGCATGCTGCCGAAGAACGTCGCGACCATGGGCATCAGCGGCCGCCCGAGCGGGCTGCTCGCGCTGTTCTCGTCGCACCCGCCGATCGAGCAGCGGATCGCCGCGCTCCAGGCGCGGGGCTGATCCCCCGGCGCCGGCCCGATCCCGGGCCGGCGCACCGACCGCTCTGCGCGCCCGCCGGGCGCGTCGCCGCACCGCTGCAGTGCGGTTCGTCCTGGACACATCGCCGTCCGGGCCGCATTCCCCGGTTACCGACACGCAGCGCGTGTGCGCGCCTCCCATGCGGGGGAAGGCGAACCTATGATGCGGAGGCCCCCGCCCCCCGGACGCCCCCCGCATGTCCATGGTCTCCCTCGCGCTGCGACGGCCGTACACGTTCATCGTCGCGGCGATGCTGATCGTGCTGGCCACGCCGTTCGCGCTGCTGAACATGGCCACCGACATCTTTCCGGAGATCGACATCCCGGTGGTGTCGATCATCTGGAACTACAACGGCCTGTCCGCGCAGGAGATGGGCCAGCGGATCGCCGGCTCGAGCGAGCGGGGCCTGACCACCACCGTCAGCGACATCGAGCACATCGAGTCGCAGTCGCTGCTGGGCGTCGCAGTCATCAAGGTCTTCTTCCAGCCGAACGCGAACATCCAGACCGCGATCGCGCAGGTGGTCGCGGCCACGCAGGCGCAGGTGCGCCAGCTGCCGCCGGGCATCACCCCGCCGCTGGTCATCAAGTACTCGGCCTCGAGCATCCCGGTGATCCAGCTCGCGCTCTCGAGCCCCACGCTGCCCGAGCAGACGGTGTTCGACAACGCGGTCAACGTGCTGCGGCCGCAGCTGATCACCATCCCCGGCGCCGCGGTGCCGTTCCCCTACGGCGGCCGCAACCGCGTGATCTCGGTGGACCTCGACATCCCCGCGCTGCAGGCGCGCGGCCTGTCGCCGGCCGACGTGGTCAACGCGGTCAACCTGCAGAACCTGATCCTGCCCTCGGGCACCGCGAAGATCGGCGAGACCGAGTACGCGGTGCGGATGAACGGCTCGACCGACACCATCCTCGCGCTCAACGACCTGCCGGTCCGCTCGTCGAGCGGTCCGCTCGGCGCGACCACGGTGTTCCTGAAGGACGTCGCCCAGGTCCGCGACGGCTTCGTGCCGCAGACCAACATCGTCCGCCAGGACGGCGAGCGCGGCGTGCTGCTGTCGGTGCTGAAGAACGGCGGCGCGTCCACCCTCGACATCGTCGGCGGCGTGCGCGCGCTGCTGCCGCGCGCGGCCGAGATCCTGCCGAAGGAGATCAAGGTCACGCCGCTGTTCGACCAGTCGGTGTTCGTCAAGGCGGCGGTCGAGGGCGTGATCATCGAGGCCGTGATCGCCGCCGCGCTCACCGCCGCGATGGTGCTGCTCTTCCTGGGCAACTGGCGCAGCACGCTGATCATCGCGCTGACCATCCCGCTGTCGATCCTCGCCTCCATCCTCGTGCTGAAGGCCCTGGGCGAGACGCTGAACCTGATGACGCTGGGCGGCCTCGCACTGTCGGTGGGCATCCTGGTGGACCAGGCGATCGTCACGATCGAGAACATCGAACGGCACCTGCACCTCGGCAAGCCGCTGAACGAGGCGATCCAGGTGGGCGCCGACGAGATCGGCCCGGCGGCCTTCGTCTCCACGCTGTGCATCTGCATCGTGTTCGTGCCGATGTTCTTCCTGTCGGGCGTCGCGAAGTTCCTGTTCGTGCCGCTCGCGGAAGCCGTGGTGCTCGCGATGATCGCGTCCTACCTGCTGTCTCGCACGCTCGTCCCGACGCTGGTGATGCTGCTGATGAGCGGCTCGCACGGGGCCGCGCCGTCGAACTCGCCGCTGCAGCGGCTCTACCGCGCGTTCGACCGCCGCTTCGAACGCGTGCGCCGCGCCTACACGCTCGTGCTCTCCGGCCTGCTGTCGAACCGGCGCGGCTTCGCCGCCGGCTTCCTGCTCTTCTGCGCCGCCTCCTGCGCGCTCGTGCCCTTCCTCGGCCGCGACTTCTTCCCGACGGTGGACGCCGGCCAGATCCGGCTGCACTTCCGCGCCCCCACCGGCACCCGGATCGAGGAGACCGCGCGGATCGCCGAAGCGGTGGAGACGGTGATCCGCGAGATCGTGCCGCCCGACCAGCTCGAGACCATCCTCGACAACCTGGGCGTGCCCAACAGCGGCATCAACCTGTCCTACAGCAACGCCGGCACCATCGGCACGCTCGACGGCGAGATCCTGCTGTCGCTCAAGCGCGGCCACCGCCCCACCGAAGGCTTCGTCTCCGCGTTGCGCGCCGAGCTGCCCAAGCGCTTCCCCGGCGTCGAGTTCTTCTTCCAGCCGGCCGACATCGTCACGCAGATCCTGAACTTCGGCCTGCCGGCGGCGATCGACGTGCAGTTCTCCGGGCCCGACATCGCCGGCAACGCGCGGCTCGCGGGCGAGCTCACCGAGCGCATCCGCGAGATTCCCGGGGCGGTCGACGCGCACGTCCACCAGCGGCTGAACACGCCGACGCTCGCGCTGACGATGGACCGCACGCGGCTGCAGCAGGTGGGCCTGTCGGCGCAGAACGTCGGCCAGAACCTGCTGATCACGCTGTCGGGCAGCTCGCAGACCGCGCCGGCCTTCTGGCTGAACCCGAACAACGGCGTGGTCTACGGCGTGACCGTCCAGGCGCCGCAGTACCAGGTCGACTCGATCGACGCGCTGCTCGGCATGCCGGTGGGCACCGGCGCCACCGGCGCGGCGGCGACCGGCCCGAACGCCGTGCCCACGCAGCTGCTGGGCAATCTCGTCGAGGTCTCGGCCGCGCAGCAGGTGGCGGTCGCGTCGCGCTACAACATCCTGCCGGTGGTCGACGTCTACGTGGGCGTCCAGGGCACCGACCTCGCCAGCGTCGCCAGGCGCGTCGAGGCGCTGGTCGACGAGGTCCGGCCGAAGCTGCCGCGCGGCAGCACGGTCACGATCCGCGGCCAGGTCGACACGATGCAGAAGTCCTTCGTCGGCCTGGGCGTGGGCCTGGCGACGGCGATCGTGCTGGTCTACCTGCTGATCGTCGTGAACTTCCAGTCGTGGGTCGACGCGATGATCATCATCGCCGCGCTGCCGGCCGCGCTCGCCGGCATCGCGTGGATGCTGTTCCTCACGGGCACGACGCTGTCGGTGCCGGCGCTGACCGGCGCGATCATGACGGTGGGCGTGGCCACCGCGAACTCGATCCTGCTGGTGTCGTTCGCGCGGCAGCGGCTCGAGGCCGGCGTGCCGGCGCTGTCGGCCGCGCTCGAGGCGGGCGCCACGCGGATCCGGCCGGTGCTGATGACCGCGCTGGCGATGATCATCGGCATGATCCCGATGGCGCTGGGCATCGGCGAGGGCGCCGAGCAGAACGCGCCGCTGGGGCGCGCGGTGATCGGCGGCCTGGTGTTCGCGACCGTCTCCACGCTGTTCTTCGTGCCGGTGGTCTACGCCGGCGTCACGCAGCGGCTGCAGCGGCGCGAGGCCGAGCGTGCCGCGCGGTCCGGCGGCGGCGCGGCGCCGCGGACCCAGGAGGGCTGATCCCGATGACCCAGGAACGACACGCCGAACTCGCGATCCACCCGATCGCGGAGGCGGACGAGCACCTCGACCTGCACCAACGCGGGCGGATGGTGCGGCGGGCGAAGTGGCTCGCGGTGCTCGTGCTGGTCGCGCTCGGGGCGGGCGGCGCGTGGCGGCTGACCGTGCGGACCGCCGACGCGAAGGCGCTGGCCGACGAGACCGCGGCGAACGCGAAGCAGTACGTGAAGGTGGCCACGCCCCGGCGGGCCGCGACCGGGCCGACGCTGCAGCTGCCGGGCACGCTGCAGGGCTACGTGCAGGCGCCGATCGCCTCGCGCGCGAGCGGCTACCTCAAGCGCTGGGTGCCCGACATCGGCACCCGGGTCGCCAAGGGCGCGCTGCTCGCCGAGATCGAGTCGCCGGAGATCGACAAGCAGCTCGCGCAGGCGATCGCCGCGCGCGAGCAGGCCGCGCAGGCGATGGGTCTCGCCGAAAGCACGGTCTCGCGCTGGGAGGGCCTGCGCGGCAAGGACGTGGTCTCGCAGCAGGACCTCGACGAGAAGCGCAGCGGGCTGGCGCAGGCGCGCGCCAACCTGGCGGCGGCCGACGCGAACGTCGACCGGCTGCGCCAGCTCGAGGGCTTCAAGCGCATCGTCGCGCCCTTCGGCGGCGTGGTCGTGCGCCGCAACGTCGACACCGGCGACCTGATCGACCCCAGCCGCCCGCTGTTCCTGCTGTCGCAGACCGATCCGCTGCGGGTCTACGTGAACGTGCCGCAGGCCTATTCGCAGCTGGTGAAGCCCGGCCTCGCGGTCACGGTGCAGCAGGCCGAGCTGCGCAGCCGGAAGTTCACCGGCGAAGTCGTCCGCACCTCGGGCGCGATCGACACCGCCACCCGCACGCTGCAGGTCGAGGTCTCGCTGCCCAACCCCGACGGCGTGCTGATGCCCGGCGCCTACGTGCAGGTCTCGGTGCCCCTGCCCACGGCCACCTCGCTGGTGGCGCCGACCAACACGCTGCTGCTGCGGGCCGAGGGCGCGCTGGTGGGGGTGGTGGCGGCCGACGGCCGGGTCTCGCTGCGCAAGGTCGCGGTGGGCCGCAACTTCGGGCCCGAGATCGAACTGCTCGAGGGCGTGACCGAGACCGACCGGCTGGTGCTGAACCCGCCGGACTGGCTGGCCGACGGCCGCGTGGTCGCGGTCGCGCCGTCCGATCCGCCGAAGGGTGGCGGCGCCGCGAAGGGCGGCGAGGCCGCGAAGGGAGCCGAGGCCGCGAAGGACGCGCCGGCGGCCAAGGGCGGCGCGCCGGGCAGGGACGGCGCCGCGCCGAAGGACCGTCCGTGACCCGCGTGCCCGTCGCGCCACCCGTGCCGTCGAGGCGCCTCGCACTCGCCGCGGTGGCGCTCGCGCTCGCCGGCTGCGTGGCCGGGCCCGACTACGTGAAGCCGCAGGTCGAGGTCCCCGCGCGCTGGAGCACCGACCCCGGCTGGGTCGAGGGTCGCCCGGCCGACGACGCGCCGAAGGGCCCGTGGTGGGAACGCTTCCGCGATCCGGTGCTCTCCGAGCTGCAGCGCCGCGCGCTGGAGGCGAGCCCGACGATCGCGCTGGCGAACGCCCGCGTCGCGCAGTCGCGCGCGGTGCTGGCCGGCGCCTCGGCGTCGCTGTTCCCGCAGATCGGCCTGTCGGAGCGCGTGGTCCGGCAGAAGATCTCGGCGAACCGGCCGCTCACCAACTACAACGTCAGGAACTTCTCGACGGTCCAGAACGATTTCGCGGTCTCGATGGCGGTCAACTACGAGGTCGACCTCGCGGGCCGCATCGAACGCTCGATCGAGGGCGCGTCCGCATCGGCCGAGCAGGCCGCGGCCGACGCCGAGAACCTGAAGCTCGTGCTGTCGTCCGACATCGCCACCGCGTACTTCAACCTGCGCGCCGCCGACGCCGAACTGGACGTGGTCACCCGCGCGATCGCGCTCCAGCAGCGTGCGCTCGACCTCGTCCGGGCCCGCCACCAGCTCGGCGCGGGCAGCGGGCTGGAGGTCGCGCAGCAGCAGGCGCTGCTCGACTCGACCAAGGTGCAGCTCGACCTGCTGCGCCGGCAGCGCGGACTCTTCGAGCACGCGATCGCCACGCTCGTCGGCACGCCCGCGCCCTCGTTCGAGCTGGCGGCCGACGTCCGCGAGATCGAACCGCCGCTCACGCCGCCGGGCGTGCCCTCGCAGGTGCTCGAACGCCGGCCCGACGTGGCCTCGGCCGAGCGTGCGATGGCCGCGGCGAACGCGCAGATCGGCGTGGCGAGCGCCGCGTTCTATCCGTCGCTGGTGCTGGGCGCCGCCTACGGCGTCGACAGCCGGCTGCTGCCGGCGCTGATCGACGCGCCGAGCGTGCTCT
This sequence comes from Burkholderiales bacterium, assembly GCA_037137595.1. Classification (GTDB taxonomy): domain Bacteria; phylum Pseudomonadota; class Gammaproteobacteria; order Burkholderiales; family Burkholderiaceae_E; genus UBA4615. The sequence goes on from JBAXJZ010000006.1 coordinate 6,787, forward strand.
GGTCGTTCGGCGCGACCGCCGCGCAGGTGCTCTTCGACGGCGGCCGGCTGAAGGCCAACGTCGAGATCGCGAGGCAGCAGCACGCGGTGGTCGTCGCGAACTACCGGCGCGTGGTGCTGCAGGCGATGCAGGAAGTGGAGGACGCGCTGACCGGCATGGCGTCGCTCGAGCGTGCCTCGGCGCAGGCGCAGATCGCCGTGACCAGCGCGCGGCGCGTGCTGCAGATGGCCTCGGCCCGCTACGAGGGCGGCGCCTCGGCCTTCCTCGACGTGATCGCCGCGCAGCAGGCGCTGCTCACCGCCGAGCGCCAGGCCACGCAGCTGCGTGGCCAGCGGCTGCTCACCTCGGTCTTCCTCGTGAAGGCCCTGGGCGGCGACTGGCGGCCGGCGCCCGCGGCCGCGCGCTGAGCGTCGGCCCCGCCGCGGCGGGGTCCGGGCCGCCCGGGAGGCCGTCGCCCCGCGCGTAGAATCGCGCCCCTGCGTCCGCGAGGACGCCCGCCCGCACCGGGCTCCCGGGCGCTGCAGCCGGTCCGCCTGCAGCCGTGTTCGAGGATCAACCACGTGAACGACGACCGTCTCGTCGAAAACCTCGCCGTGTCCGGGCTCCGTGCCCCGCCACGGCGGGCCGCCTTCCGTCCGCTCGCCGCCGCCGCGCTCGCCACCGCGCTGCCGGTGCCCCTGTCCGCCCAGCCGAAGGGCCCGGCCCGCTCGCCGCTGAAGGTGGCCTTCGTCTACGTGAGCCCGGCCTCGGACGCCGGCTGGACCCATCAGCACGACCTCGGCCGCAAGGAGCTCGAGCAGGCGCTCGCCGGCCGCGTGACCACCACCTTCGTCGAGAAGGTCGCCGAGGGCGCCGACGCCGACCGCGTGATCCGCGACCTCGCGTCGCAGGGCCACGGCCTGATCTTCACCACCTCGTTCGGCTACATGGACCCGACGGCCCGCGTCGCGCGCGACTTCCCCGACACGGTCTTCGAGCATGCGTCGGGCTACAAGTCCGCGCCCAACGTCGCGACCTACAACGCGCGCTTCTACGAGGGCCGCTGGCTGGGCGGCCTGGTGGCCGGCCGCGCGACGAAGTCGAACGTGATCGGCTACGTCGCGGCCTTCCCGATCCCCGAGGTGCTGCAGGGGATCAACGCCTTCACGCTCGGCGCACGCGCCGCGAACCCGAAGGCCGAGGTCCGCGTGGTCTGGACCAGCAGCTGGTTCGATCCGGGCCGCGAGCGCGACGCGGCGTTCACGCTGGTCAACCAGGGGGCCGACGTGCTGACCCACCACACCGACTCGTCGGCGGTGCCGCAGGCCGCCGAGGCCCGCGGCGTGCGGGTCGTCGGCTACCATTCCGACATGAGCCGCGCCGCGCCCCGCGCCCACCTGGTCTCGGTCACCCACCACTGGGGCCGTTACTACGTGCAGCGCGCGCAGGCGGTGCTCGACGGCACCTGGCGCACGCGGAACACCTGGGGCGGCCTGAAGGACGGCATGGTCCGCGTCGAGCCGGTCGCGGCCGACGTGCCGAAGGAGACCGTCGCGCTGCTGCGCTCGCGCGAGGCCGACCTCGTCGCCGGCCGTGTGCATCCCTTCACCGGCCCGATCCGCGACAACGAGGGCCGCGTCCGGCTGCAGCAGGGCTCGATGTCCGACGACGACCTGAACCGGATCGACTGGCTGGTCGAGGGCGTGGCCGGCAAGGTCCCGAGGAGCTGAGCCGATGGCGGTCGTCGCGATCCGGGCCGACTTCCTCCACTGCCTGCGCGATCCGGGCCTCGACGGCTCGGACGCGGGCGCGGTCGAGCACGTCCGCGACGGCCTGCTGCTGATCCGCGACGGCCGCATCGAGCGGCTGGGTCCGGCGGCGGCGCTGCTGCCGGCGCTCGGCCCCGAGGTGGCCGTGCACGACCGCCGCGGCATGCTCGTCGTGCCCGGCTTCGTCGACACCCACGTCCACTTCCCGCAGGTGGACGTGATCGCGAGCTACGGCACGCAGCTGCTCGACTGGCTCGAGCGCTACACCTTCCCCGAGGAGCGGCGCTTCGCCGACGCCGCGCACGCGCGGGCGGCCGCGTCGTTCTTCGTCGACCGGCTGCTGGAGAACGGCACCACCACCGCGAGCGTGTTCTGCACCGTGCATCCGGGCTCGGTCGACGCCTTCTTCGAGGAGACCGAGGCGCGCGGGCTGCTGATGGTGGCGGGCAAGTGCCTGATGGACCGGCACGCACCCGACGGCCTGCGCGACGACACCCTGGGCGGCATCGACGAGAGCCGCGCGCTGATCGAGCGCTGGCACGGCCGCGGCCGCTCGCGCTACTCGATCACCGTGCGCTTCGCCGTCACCTCCACGCCGGAGCAGCTGGCCGCCGCCGGCCGGCTCGCCGCCGAGCACCCCACGGTGCACGTGCAGAGCCACGTTGCCGAGAACCGCGACGAGGTCGCCTGGGTGGCGCGGCTCTTCCCGGAGCGGCGCAGCTACCTCGACGTGTACGACCATCACGGCCTGCTGCGCGAGCGCGCGGTCTACGCCCACTGCATCTGGCTCGACGACGCCGACCGCGCGCGGATGGCCGCGAGCGGCACCGCGTCGTCGTTCTGCCCGACCTCCAACCTCTTCATCGGCAGCGGGCTCTACGACCTGCCGCAGGCGATCGCCTCGGGCCACCGGATCGGGCTGGGCACCGACGTCGGCGGCGGCTCGTCGTACTCGATGCTGCGCACGCTGGGCGAGGCCTACAAGGTCCAGCAGCTGCGCGGGCACTCGATGCATCCGGCGTATTCGCTGTACCTCGCCACGCGCGGGGGCGCGCGCTCGCTCTACCTCGACGACCGGCTCGGCAGCCTGGAGCCCGGCCGCGATGCCGACCTCGCGGTGCTCGACCCGTCGGCCACGCCGCTGCTCGCGCGCCGCACCGGGCTGCGCGACGACCCGCTCGACACCTTCTTCGCGCTCGCCACCCTGGGCGACGACCGCGCGGTCCGCGAGACCTGGGCGGCCGGGCGCGTGGTCCACACCCGCGCCGACGCCGCGTGACCCGCGCCACCGTCGTGCTGGTGCACGGCCCGTGCCTCGGGCCGTGGATCTGGCGGGACGCGGTGGTGCCGCACCTGGAGTCGCTCGGACTGCGCTGCTTCGTGCCCGACCTGCACGAGACCTGGCCGCGGCCGACGTGGTCAGGCGCGGTCGCGCGCGTGGGGATCGCGCGCTACGTCGAGCGGCTGCATGCCACGCTCGCCGACCTGACCGGCCCCGTCATCCTCGTCGGCCACTCCCTCGGCGCGCGGGTCGTCGAAGGGCTGATCGAACGCGGCCATCGCGACGGCGCGGTGCTGGTGTCGCCCACGCCGCCGCAGGGGCTGGAGGCCGAGGCGCGCGCGCTCGCCACCCGCCATCCGGCCGCGCTCGCCCGCGCGCTGGTCGCGCGCCGTCCCCGTCTGCTGCTGGGCGAGCCCGACCGGCCCGACCCGGCGCGCGTGCGCGACTGGCTGCTCGGGCCGCGCGCCTCCGACGAGCTGGTCGCGCGGGTGGCCGCATCGCTGCGCGCCGAGCCCTTCGCCGCCTGCCTCGACTGGCTGCGCCCGTCGCCGGTGCCGGTGCCGCGCGACGCGGGCGTGCCGGTGCTCGCGCTGGCGGGCCGGGACGATCCGCTGGTCACGCCGGCGGCGCTGCGGCGCGCCGCAGCGGCCTGGAACGCGGTCGCGCACGTGCTGCCGCACGCCGGCCACTGCCCGATGCTGGGGCCGTCGGGGATCACGCTGGCGCGGCACGTCGAGCGCTGGCTGTTCGACACCTGAGCCGCCGGCGCCCGCGGCGCGCCGGCCGGACCCGCTGCTATCCTGCCGCGATGACCGCATCCGCCGACCGCGCCGATCCCGTCACGCCCCCCGAGGTCACGCCCGCCGACGTCGCGTCCGCCGCCGCGCGGCTCGCCGGCCGGATCGTCCGCACGCCCTGCCTGCACAGCGAGACCCTGTCGGCGATCGCCGGCTGCGAGGTCTGGCTGAAGTTCGAGAACCTGCAGTTCACCGCGTCGTTCAAGGAGCGCGGCGCACTCAACCGGCTCGCGCAGCTCACCGCCGTCGAGCGAGCCCGCGGCGTGCTCGCGGTCTCGGCCGGCAACCACGCGCAGGGCGTCGCGCTGCACGCGCGCCGGCTCGGCATCCCGGCCACCATCGTGATGCCGCGCTTCACGCCGTCGGTGAAGGTCGAGGCCACGCGCGCGCACGGGCCGCGCATCGTGCTGGTCGGCGACACGCTGGAGGAGGCGCGCGCCCACGGCCTCGCGCTGGCGCGCGACGAGGCGCTGGTCTTCGTGCATCCGTACGACGATCCGGCGGTGATCGCCGGCCAGGGCACGATCGCGCTGGAGATGCTCGACGAGGCGCCGGACCTCGACGCGCTGGTGATCGCGGTGGGCGGCGGCGGACTGATCTCGGGCATCGCGGTCGCGGCCCACGGCCGTCGTCCCGGCCTGGAGGTGGTCGGCGTGCAGACCGAGCGCTATCCGGCGATGGTCGACGCCTTCCACGGCAGCTCGCATCCGCAGGGCACCGGCACGATCGCCGAGGGCATCGCGGTCGGCCTGCCGGGCGAGATCACCACGCGGATCGTCCGTGCGCACGCGGCCGACATGCTGCTGGTCACCGAGGCGCAGATCGAGCACGCGATCGTCACGCTGCTGGAGATCGAGAAGACCGTCGTCGAGGGGGCGGGCGCGGCCGGCCTCGCCGCGCTGCTCGCCTTCCCGGCGCGCTTCGCGGGCCGACGCGTGGGGCTGGTGCTCTGCGGCGGCAACATCGAGCCGCTGCTGCTCGCGGCGATCGTACGGCGCGAGATGGTCCGCAGCGGGCGCCTCGCGCGGCTTCGGATCGAGCTGCGCGACCGGCCGGGCGCGCTCGCCGGCGTGACCGCCGCGCTCGCGGCGGCCGGCGCGAACGTCGAGGAGATCCAGCACCAGCGGATCTTCGGTGCGCTGTCGGCCGAGCGCGCGGCGGTCGAGGTGGTGGTGCAGACGCGCGGCGAGACGCACGTGGCGGAGGTGCTCGAGGCGCTGGCCGCGGCGGGGTTCCCGGGCGCGCGGTTCTGACGCTACTTCAGGCGCCGGGCATGCGGACGAAGGGCTGCGCCGGCAGGTCCGGCTCGAATGCGACCTCGACGCGCGCCACGCCGCCGCCGTCGTCGGCCGCGAACGACAGCAGCCGATGGTCCGGGAACGTGCGGTCCGCGTAGCCGGGCAAGCGGAACGTGTCGGCGCCCGCGGGCCGCAGGCGTTCCGACCAGTGCGCGTACGACCACACGAGCTCTTCGCCGTCCACCGCCACGCGCATCGTTCCGTAGCCGGGATGCAGGTACGTGCCCGCGTAGTCGGAGAGCGGGCGCGCGGTGGCCGCCGCCGCCGCGTCCGCCGCGTCGCGGGCCTCGGCCTCGGCCCGTTCGGTGGCCAGCGCCTGCGCACGCAGCGGCGCGACCCTCCCGAACCAGTCGATCGGTTCCAGGCCCAGCACCGCGTCATGGACCGCATAGGCGAGGACGGCCGGCACCGGCGACGCCGCCCGGTTGCTCAGCACCGCGACGCCGGTCCGGTGGTCGGGCAGCATCGCCAGGATCGCGCTCCAGCCGACCAGCGAGCCGGTGTGCAGCCACTGCCTTGCGCCGCGGTAACCGTTGCGCCACACGCCGAGGCCGTAGTGCAGCGCGTCGCCGAATTCGGGATGACGCTGCGGCTCCGCGTACACCTGCGGGCGCGTCATCTCGTACACCACTGCCGCGGTCGGCGCCGCCGCGTCGCCGGACCGCTCGGCCTCCAGCAGCGCGATCGCCCAGCGCGCGAGGTCGTCCACCGACGCGACGAGCCCGCCCGCGGGCGGCGCGGGCATGGTCCGGCGCTCGGCGCGCACCGGCGCCTCGTCGACGATCACGTGCGGCCACGCGTCGTCGTCCGGGCGGTCGAACGCGAAGCCGGCGCCCGTCATGCCCGCCGGGCCGAGCAGCCGCTCCACGACCTCCTGCTGCCACGGCCGCCCGGCGAGCCGCTCGACGACGAGTCCGGCCACCAGGTAGCCGAGGTTGCTGTACGCGCAGCCGTCGCGAAACTCGCGGACCGCCACCAGGTGGGGCAGGGCGGCGAGCATCGACCACGGATCGCGGTCGCCCGCCGACCAGACGATGTCGTGGCGGCCGAGTCCGCTTCGATGAAGCAGCAGGTCGCGCATCGTGCAGCGCTCGGTTGCGACCGGATCGGCGAGGGCGAACTCGGGCAGCACCTCGCGCACCCGCGTGTCCCAGCGGATCCGCCCCGCGTCGACCCACAGGCCGACCGCCGCCGCCGTCAGCGACTTGGTCAGCGAGGCGGCGGCGAACCGCGTGGCCGGCCCGACCGGTTCGCCGGTCGCCACGTCGCGCACGCCGAAGCCGCGCCGCAGCACGACCTCGCCGTCGCGCACCACCGCGATCGCGAGGCCCGGGGTCCGGTAGAACGGCATCGTCTCGGCGGCAAGCCGCTCGACGGTCGCTTCGAGGTCTCGGGTCATGGCCCGGGTTGTACGCCGCCGCGCGGCCGAGGTCGAGCGCGGGGACCGGCGGCGGGCCCCGCCGCGCGACGGCGTTCCAGGCCCCGGATCCCGGCCTGCCGGCGACCGCGGCCACGCCCGGCCCCGCGCGTATCATCGACCCACTCCGGTCCACCCACCGAATCCGCCATGAACCACCCCTACGCCCACGCCGCCGCCCTGAAGCGCCCGCTGCCCGACGCGCTCGCCGAGCGGCTGCGCGCCCGCTTCGGCGACCGCTTCAGCATCGCGATGGCGGTCCGCGAGCACCACGGCCGCGACGAGTCGCCGTTCCCGGTCACGCCGCCCGACGCGGTGGTCTACGCCGAGGGCACCGATGACGTGGTGGAGGTGGTGAACGCCTGCCGCGAGTACAAGGTGCCGATCATCCCGTTCGGCGTGGGCTCGTCGCTCGAGGGCCACCTGCTCGCGGTCCAGGGCGGCGTGACGATCGACCTCTCGCGGATGAACCGCGTGCTCGCGGTCGCGAACGAGGACCTGCTCGCCACCGTGCAGGCGGGCGTGACGCGCAAGCAGCTGAACGCCGAGATCAAGGACACCGGCCTCTTCTTCCCGATCGACCCGGGCGCCGACGCATCGATCGGCGGCATGACCGCCACCCGAGCCTCCGGCACCAACGCGGTCCGCTACGGCACGATGCGCGAGAACGTGCTCGGACTCACCGTCGTCACGCCCGAGGGCAAGGTGATCCGCACCGGCACGCGGGCGCGCAAGTCGTCCGCCGGCTACGACCTCACCCGGCTCTTCGTCGGCTCCGAGGGCACGCTCGGGATCGTCACGGAAGTGACGGTCCGTCTCTACCCGGTGCCCGAAGCGATGTCGGCCGCGGTCTGCAACTTCGGCTCGATGGCCGACGCGGTCGCCGCGGTGATCGAGATCATCCAGCTCGGCGTGCCGGTGGCGCGCTGCGAGTTCGTCGACGAGGTGATGGTCCGCGCGATCAATGCACACTCGAAGACCACGCTGCGCGAGGCGCCGACGCTGTTCTTCGAGTTCCACGGCTCCGAGGCCTCGGCCCGCGAGCAGGCCGAGACGGTCCAGGAGGTGTCGCGCTCGCACGGCGGCCAGGACTTCCAGTGGGCGACGCAGCCCGAGGACCGCACGCGCCTGTGGAACGCGCGGCACAACGCCTACTTCGCCGCGCTGCAGATCCGCCCCGGCTCGCGCGCGGTCACCACCGACACCTGCGTGCCGATCAGCCGGCTGGCCGAGTCGATCAACGGCGCGCGGAAGATCCTCGACCGCGCGCCGTGCCCGACGGCGATCGTCGGCCACGTCGGCGACGGCAACTTCCACGCGATCCTGCTGATCGACCCGGAGAACCCCGCGGAGATCGAGCTCGCCGAGGAGCTCAACGACGAGATCGTGCGGCTCGCGATCGCGATGGGCGGCACCTGCACCGGCGAGCACGGCATCGGCCTGCACAAGATCGGCTACCTCGTCGAGGAGGCCGGCGACGACGCGATCGACCTGATGCGCCGGATCAAGCGCGCCATCGATCCCGACGGCCTGATGAACCCCGGCAAGATCTTCCGCGCCTGAACGACGTGGCCGCCGATCCGTCGATCACGGCGTCGCGCGCCGAGGGCTGGCACGCGCGCCTGGACCTGCGCTTCGAGGCGCGCGAGGGCCGCACGCGCCTCGCGCACAACCGCCACGAGGGCCCGCTGCGGCTGATCCGCTCGCTGCCGCTCGACGACGGGTCGTGCCAGGCGGTGATCGTGCATCCGCCGGGCGGCCTGGTGGGCGGCGACGCGCTGGACCTCGAGCTCGCGGTGGGCGAGGGCGCGCGCGTGCTCTGCACGACGCCGGGCGCGCAGAAGTGGTACCGCAGCCCCGGCGCCGCCGCGCGCGCCCGCACGCGGGTGACGGTGGGCGCGGGCGCGGCGCTCGAATGGCTGCCGCAGCCCGCGATCGTCTTCGACCGTGCGCGCGTCGACCAGTCGATCGACTTCGAGCTCGCCCCCGACGCGCGTGCGATCGGCTGGGAGTGCCTGGTGCTCGGCCGCGCGGCGATGGGCGAGCGCTTCGCCACCGGCGAGCTGCGCCAGCGGCTGGCGCTGTCGGTGGGCGGCACGGTGCGCTGGGCCGAGCACACCGCCGCGCGCGCCGGCGACCGGCTCTTCGCGTCGCCGCTCGGCTGGGGCGGACGCACGGTGGCTTGCACCGTCTGGGCCGCCGCGCCCGACGCGACGATCGACGACGCGCTGCGCGACGCGTGGCGCGAGCTGCTCGCCGCCGAGTGCGACGCGCCCGACGCGCGCGCCGCGCGGCTCGATGCCGGCACCACCCGCCCGACGCCGGGCTTGCTCGGTGCCCGCCTGCTCGCCGATGATTCGCAGGTCGCGATGCGCGTCGCGCAGGCGCTCTGGGCGCGGGCCCGTCCCGCGGTCCTCGGCGCCGCGAGCGCGCCCCCCCGCATCTGGGCCACCTGAGCCCCGCCCGTCACCGGAACCCCGCATGGACCTGTCGCCCCGAGAGAAGGACAAGCTGCTGATCTTCACCGCCGCCCTGCTGGCCGAACGGCGGCGCGCGCGCGGGCTGAAGCTCAACTATCCCGAGACGGTGGCCTACATCACCGCGGCGGTGCTCGAGGGCGCGCGCGACGGCCGCTCGGTGGCCGACCTGATGCACTACGGCACCACGCTGCTGACCCGCGACGACGTGATGGACGGCGTGCCGGAGATGATTCCGGACATCCAGGTCGAGGCGACGTTTCCGGACGGCACCAAGCTGGTGACCGTCCACCACCCCGTCGGCTGACGACCCGGTCACGGGTCCCCGCGGTGCGCGACGCGCACCGCGCCGGTGCGCTGCACCTGTCCCCATCGGTGGCACGGTTGTTGCGAAGTCCCTCCCCGAGCGCGGCCGAACCGCGCCGCTCCCGGATCGAGACTCGCCCAACACCCCAGCCCACACGAGGACCCCCGATGACCCAACGTCGCGACTTCATCAAGGCGGCCGCTGCCGGCGCCGCCGTCACGCTCCCCGGCCTCACCGCCTCGAACATCGTCTTCGCGCAGGACAAGTCCCCGATCAAGGTCGGCGTGCTGCACTCGCTGTCGGGCACGATGGCGATCTCCGAGACCGCGCTGAAGAACACCGCGCTGATGGCCTTCGAGGAGATCAACGCGGCCGGCGGCGTGATGGGCCGCCCGCTCGAGGCCGTGGTCGTCGACCCCGCCTCCAACTGGCCGCTGTTCGCCGAGAAGGCGCGCCAGCTGATCTCGCAGGACAAGTGCGCGGTCACCTTCGGCTGCTGGACCTCGGTGTCGCGCAAGTCGGTGCTGCCGGTCTACGAGGAGCTCAACAGCCTGCTGTTCTACCCGGTGCAGTACGAGGGCGAGGAGCTGTCGAAGAACGTGTTCTACACGGGCGCGGCGCCGAACCAGCAGGCGATCCCGGCGGTCGAGTACCTGATGGGCAAGGGCGGCGGCAACGCCAAGCGCTGGGTGCTGCTGGGCACCGACTATGTCTACCCGCGCACGACCAACAAGATCCTGCGCGCGTTCCTGAAGTCGAAGGGCGTCGCCGAGAAGGACATCGACGAGAGCTACACCCCGTTCGGCCACAGCGACTACCAGACCATCGTCGCGAACATCAAGAAGTTCGCCGCCGGCGGCCGCACCGCGGTGATCTCGACGATCAACGGCGACTCGAACGTGCCGTTCTACAAGGAGCTGGGCAACGCCGGCCTGAAGGCCAAGGACGTGCCGGTGGTGGCGTTCTCGGTGGGTGAGGAGGAGCTGCGCGGCATCGACACCAAGCCGCTGGTCGGCCACCTCGCCGCGTGGAACTACTTCATGTCGGTGAAGAACCCCGAGAACGACAAGTTCATCAAGATGTACCGCGACTGGGCCGCCAAGAACAAGGTCGCCGACGCCGCCAAGACCGTCACCAACGACCCGATGGAAGCCACCTACGTCGGCATCCACATGTGGAAGCAGGCGGTCGAGAAGGCCAAGTCGATCGAGGTCGACAAGGTCCGCCCGGCGATGTACGGCCAGACCTTCAAGGCCCCGTCCGGCTTCACGCTGACGATGGACAAGTCGAACCATCACCTGCACAAGCCGGTCATGATCGGCGAGGTGAAGGCCGACGGCCAGTTCAACGTCGTCTACAAGACCAAGGAGCCGATCCGCGCGAATCCCTGGTCGCCGTTCATCCCGGGCAACGAGAGCAAGCAGGGCGCCTGACGCCCCGCGCGCGGGCCGCGCTCGATCGCGGCCCGTGCTCCCGAATGCCCGCTCCGGGTTTCCTGGGGCAACGCAGCAGCGATTCGGGGGCGGCGCTCGTCGTCGCCCCCGCCTTTTTCCGACGACCGGACGTCCTGCGTGGGCCCCGGCACACCGCCCTGAGACGATGAGAGCCTTCGACCGGATGCGTGCGTGGTGCGCGACGCTCGCCACCGTGGTGCTCGCGGCGCTCGCGCTGCCGGCGGCCGCGGCGGTGGACGCCGACGCGCTGAAGAAGCTCGCCTCCGACGACTTCGACGAGAAGGCCGCGGCGATCGAATCGATCGCGGCGAATCCCGATGCGATGACCCTGCCGGTGCTGAAGGCGCTGGCCGACGGACAGCTGTTCGTCGACGGCCAGGGCGCCGGCTGGATCAAGGGCGACGCCGGCACGGTGGACGCGCTGACCGGCAAGCCCGCGACGCTGCCCGACCCGGCGCCCGACGAGGTGTCGATCAACAACAACCTGCGCGGCCAGATCGATGCGGCCATCGCCGCGCTGAAGCTGTTCGCGCCCGAGCGCGCGGTGCGGCTCGCCGCGGCGCGCGCGCTGCAGAGCGGCGAGGACGACACGCTGCGCGAGACGCTCGCCGGCGCGCTCGCCAAGGAGACCGACGCCGACGTGAAGGCGGCGATCGCGCTCGCGCTGGCGGCGATCGACGTGAAGTCGGAGGACGCGAAGCTGCGCCTCGACGCGGTCACCGTGCTCGCCGCGAGCGACCGCGCCGAGATGCGCACGCTGCTGGCCGCCATGGTCGAGCAGAAGCCCGACGGCTCGTGGGCCGAGCCCGACGACGCGGTGCGCACCGCCGCGCGCGCGGCGCTGTCCGAGGTGTCGGGTCGGCTCGCGCGTGCCGAGTGGTTCGGCCGCATCTTCGCCGGCCTGTCGCTCGGCTCGATCCTGATGCTGGCCGCGATCGGGCTGGCGATCACCTACGGCCTGCTGGGCGTCATCAACATGGCGCACGGCGAGATGATCATGATCGGCGCGTACGCGACCTACGCGACGCAGACCTTCTTTCGCGCGACCCTGCCCGACGCGATCGCCTGGTATCCGGTGGTCGCGCTGCCGGTGGCCTTCGTGGTGGCGGCGGGCGTGGGCATCGTCATCGAGCGCACCGTGATCCGCTGGCTCTACGGCCGACCGCTCGAGACGCTGCTGGCGACCTGGGGCGTGAGCCTGATCCTGATCCAGGCGGTGCGGCAGCTGTTCGGCCCGCAGAACGTCGAGATCGAGAACCCGTCGTGGCTGTCGGGCGGCATCCAGCTCGGTTCGATCGTGCTGCCGTACAACCGGATCGTGATCATCGGCTTCGCGCTGGCGGTGCTGGGCGCGGTGGCGCTGGTGCTCACCCGCACCCGGCTCGGCCTCTTCGTGCGCGGCGTCACGCAGAACCGCGCGATGGCCTCGGCGGTGGGCGTGCCGACGGACCGCGTCGACATGATGGCCTTCGGCCTGGGCTCGGGCATCGCCGGTCTCGCGGGCGTCGCGCTCTCGCAGGTGGGCAACGTGGGTCCCGAACTCGGCCAGTCCTACATCATCGACTCGTTCATCGTCGTGGTGCTGGGCGGCGTGGGCCAGCTGCTGGGCACGGTGGTCGCCGGCTTCGGGCTGGGCGTGGCGAACAAGCTGCTCGAGCCCTGGCTCGGCGCGGTCATCGCGAAGATCCTGATCCTCGCGCTGATCATCGCGTTCATCCAGAAGCGTCCGTCGGGGCTGTTCGCCCTGAAGGGCCGTGCGGTGGAAGCCTGACCCCATGCTGCAAGCACCTCGCCGGAGCCTGTTCACGCCGGTCCAGTGGGCCGCGCTCGCGATCGCCTTCCTCTTCATCGGCGTCGCGGTCCCGGCCGCTCACGCGTGGCTGCCCGCCGACCACGCGCTGCGGCCGTCGACCTACATGGTCACGCTGTCGGGCAAGTTCATGTGCTTCGCGATGGTCGCCATCGCGATGGACCTGATCTGGGGCTACACCGGGATCCTGTCGCTCGGCCAGTCGCTGTTCTTCGCGCTCGGCGGCTACGCCTTCGGCATGTACCTGATGCGCGGCATCGGCCGCGAGGGCCAGTACCAGAGCGACCTGCCGGACTTCATGGTGTTCCTCGACTGGAAGACGCTGCCCTGGCACTGGTGGAACAGCGACTCCTTCATCTGGAGCGTCTTCCTGGTCGTCGCGGCGCCGGGCCTGCTCGCCTTCGTCTTCGGCTTCTTCGCGTTCCGCTCGCGGATCAAGGGCGTCTACTTCTCGATCATCACGCAGGCGCTCACCTTCGCGTTCATGCTGCTGTTCTTCCGCAACGAGACCGGCTTCGGCGGCAACAACGGCTTCACCGACTTCAAGACGATCCTCGGCTTCCGGATCACCGATCCGTCGACCAAGGCCTCGCTGCTGGCGGCGACCGCGGTCGCGCTGTTCGGCACCTTCGTGCTCGCCCGCTGGCTGGTCACGCGCAAGTTCGGCCGCGTGCTGCAGGCGATCCGCGACGCCGAGTCGCGCGCGCGCTTCTGCGGCTACGACACGCTGGGCTACAAGCTCGGCATCTGGACGCTCGCCGCCGTGATCAGCGGCGTGGCCGGCGCGCTCTACGTGCCGCAGGTGGGCATCATCAACCCGGGCGAGATGTCCCCGGCCAACTCGATCGAGGTCGCGATCTGGACCGCGGTCGGCGGCCGCGGGACGCTGATCGGGCCGGTGGTGGGCGCGATCCTGGTCAACGGCGCGAAAAGCTGGTTCACCCAGGCCTTCCCCGAATACTGGCTGTTCTTCCTCGGCCTGCTGTTCGTGCTGGTGACGCTGTTCCTGCCGCAGGGCGTGGTGGCGCTGTTCTCGAAGCTGCGCGGCCGAGGCGCCGCGGCGCAGGGCGAGGCGTTCGCGACGCCGGCGCCCGCGTCGTCGCCGGCGGCAACGCTCGCCGCCCGCGCCGAGCCGAGCGAGGGTCGCGCATGAGCCCGCCCACCGCCATCGCCAACGAGGCCCGCCCCGGCGAAGGCAGCGCGCAGGCCTTCGGGCACCTGGTCCGGCCCGGCGTCGACGTCTCGCACGGTCCGATCCTCTACCTGGAAGGCGTGACCGTCAGCTTCGACGGCTTCCGCGCGCTCAACGACCTGTCGCTGACGCTCGACGACGGCGAGCTGCGCTGCATCATCGGGCCGAACGGCGCCGGCAAGACGACCATGATGGACGTCATCACCGGCAAGACCCGGCCCGACGCGGGCAAGCTGTTCTTCGGCCAGACGATCGACCTGACCCGGCTCAACGAGTCGCAGATCGCGCAGGCCGGCATCGGCCGCAAGTTCCAGCGCCCCACCGTGTTCGAGACGATGACCGTCTTCGAGAACATGGAGCTCGCGCTGAAGACCGACAAGCGCGGCTTCGCGAGCCTGCGCGCCACGCTGGACTCGGAGCAGCTCGGCCGGATCGAGTCGATCCTCGAGCTCACCAACCTGCGCGGCGAGGTCGACCGGATCGCCGGCACGCTGTCGCACGGTCAGAAGCAGTGGCTGGAGATCGGCATGCTGCTGTCGCAGGAGCCGCGGGTGGTGCTGCTCGACGAGCCGGTGGCCGGCATGACCGACGCCGAGACCGACAAGACCGCCGAGCTCTGCCTGCAGCTCGAGAAGAAGCACACCGTGGTGGTCGTCGAGCACGACATGGAGTTCGTCTCGAAGATCGCCCGCAAGGTGACCGTGCTGTGCGAGGGCAGCGTGCTCGCCGAAGGCGCGATGGACGTCGTGCGCAACGATCCGCGCGTGATCGAGGTCTACCTGGGGCGCTGACGCGATGCTGAGAATCGAGGGGCTCAACCAGTACTACGGCGGCAGCCACACGCTGCGCGACGTGTCGTTCGAGGCGCACACCGGCGCGGTCACCGCCGTGCTCGGCCGCAACGGCATGGGCAAGACGACGCTGCTGAAGTGCCTGATGGGCCTGCTGCCGGTGAAGTCCGGCCGCATCGAGTTCGAGGGCCACGACATCACCCGCATGAAGCCGCACCAGCGGGCGCAGCTCGGCATCGCGCTGGTGCCGCAGGGGCGCGAGATCTTCCCGCGGCTGACCGTCGAGGAGAACCTGCTGATCTCGATGGCGGCGACCCACCAGAAGGAGCGCTCGGTGCCGGGCTGGGTCTACGAGACCTTCCCGATCCTGAAACAGTTCGTCCGACGCCGCGGCGGTGACCTGTCGGGCGGCCAGCAGCAGCAGCTCGCGATCGCCCGTGCGCTGGTCACGAAGCCCCGGCTGCTGATCCTCGACGAGCCGACCGAGGGCATCCAGCCGAACATCATCAAGGACATCGAGCACGTGATCGCCGGGCTCGCCGCGCAGCGGACGATGGCGATCCTGCTGGTGGAGCAGTACTACGACTTCGCCCGCGAGCTGGCCGACCGCTACGTCGTCCTGCAGCGCGGCGAGGTGCTGCAGTCGGGCGACGGCAAGTCGATGGACGCCGACGGCGTCCGGGGGCTGCTCGCGGTCTGATTCCCGTGTCTCGCGCGCGTGACTCGCGCGCGCGTCGGTGTACCCTAACGGTCGAGGCGGCCGTCGCGTCCCGGGAGGGGAGGCGGGGCGCCCCGACGGGAAGCGAGCGACATGACCCCTGGCGAACTGCTGGTCGACGACGGCGAGATCGAACTCAACGTCGGACGGCCGAAGATCACGCTGACCGTGCGCAATGCGGGCGATCGCCCGATCCAGGTCGGCTCCCACTACCACTTCGGCGAGACCAACGCGGCGCTGGAGTTCGACCGCGAGGCCGCGCGCGGCTTCCGGCTCGACATCGCGGCCGGCACCGCCGTGCGCTTCGAGCCGGGGCAGGCGCGGACGGTCGAACTGGTGGCGCTGGCGGGCACGCGGACGGTGTACGGGTTCCGCCAGCTGGTGATGGGGCCGCTGGACGGCGCGCCGCGCAAGGCGGCGAAGCCGGCCGGCAAGGCCGCCGCCGCGAAGGCGCCGGCCGCGGGGAAGGCCGCGGCGAAGGCGCCGGCGGCGAAGGCTCCCGCGGCGAAGGCTCCCGCGGCGAAGGCCCCGGCCGCGAAGACCGCCGCCGCGAAGGCGCCGCCGGTGAAGACCGCGGCCGCGAAGGCCCCGGCCGCGAAGAAGCCGGCCGCGAAGGCCGCGTCCCCGAAGAAGAAGGGCTGAGACATGGCGAAGCTCTCGCGCCGCGCGTACGCGGAGATGTACGGCCCGACCACAGGCGACCGGCTGCGGCTCGCCGACACCGACCTGGTGATCGAGGTCGAGCGCGACCTCACCACCTACGGCGAGGAGGTGAAGTTCGGCGGCGGCAAGGTGATCCGCGACGGCATGGGCCAGTCGCAGCTCACCCGCAAGGACGTCGTCGACACCGTCATCACCAACGCGCTGATCGTCGACGCGGTGGCCGGCATCCTGAAGGCCGACATCGGCCTGAAGGACGGGCGGATCCACGGCATCGGCAAGGCCGGCAACCCGGACGTGCAGCCCGGCGTGACGATCGCCATCGGCGCGTCCACCGAGGTGATCGCGGGCGAGGGCATGATCGTCACCGCCGGCGGCATCGACACCCACATCCACTTCATCTGCCCGCAGCAGATCGAGGAGGCGCTCGCCTCCGGCATCACCACCATGATCGGCGGCGGCACGGGGCCGGCCACCGGCACGAACGCCACCACCGTCACGCCCGGCGCCTGGCACCTCGCGCAGATGCTGAAGGCGGCCGACGGCTTCCCGATGAACATCGGCTACACCGGCAAGGGCAACGTGTCGCTGCCCGAGCCGATCGCCGAGCAGATCGAGGCCGGCGCCATCGGCCTGAAGCTGCACGAGGACTGGGGCACGACGCCGGCGGCGATCGACAACTGCCTGTCGGTGGCGGACCGCTACGACGTGCAGGTGGCGATCCACACCGACACGCTGAACGAGTCGGGCTTCGTCGAGGCCTCGATCGCCGCGATGAAGGGCCGCGTGATCCACACCTACCACACCGAGGGCGCCGGCGGCGGCCACGCGCCGGACATCATCAAGGTGGTGGGCGAGACCAACGTGCTGCCCTCGTCGACGAACCCGACGCGGCCCTACACGGTCAACACGCTCGACGAGCACCTGGACATGCTGATGGTCTGCCATCACCTGGATCCGGGCATCGCCGAGGACCTGGCCTTCGCCGAGAGCCGGATCCGCCGCGAGACGATCGCCGCCGAGGACATCCTGCACGACCTCGGCGCGATCTCGATGATGTCGTCCGACAGCCAGGCGATGGGCCGGCCGGGCGAGGTCATCCTGCGCACCTGGCAGACCGCGCACAAGATGAAGCAGCAGCGCGGCGCGCTGCGCATCGACGACGCCCGGGCCGACGGCGAGCGCAACGACAACTGGCGCGCCAAGCGCTACGTCGCGAAGTACACGATCAACCCGGCGATCACGCACGGCGTCGCCCACGCGGTGGGCTCGGTCGAGGTCGGCAAGTGGGCGGACCTGGTGCTGTGGCGGCCGGCGTTCTTCGGCGTGAAGCCGACGATGATCCTGAAGGGCGGCACCATCGCGATGTCGCTGATGGGCGACCCGAACGCGTCGATCCCGACGCCGCAGCCGGTGCACTACCGGCCGATGTTCGGCGGCTACGGCGGCGCGATCGCCGCGGGCTCGCTGACCTTCGTCTCGCAGGCCGCGCTGAAGGCGGGCATCGGCAGGCGCCTGGGGCTGGCCAAGCCGCTGGTGGCGGTGAAGGGCATCCGGACGCTTCGCAAGTCCGACATGGTGCTCAACGGCTACGCGCCGAAGATGAGCGTCGACGCCGAGACCTACGAGGTCCGCGCCGACGGAATGCTGCTGACCTGCGAGCCGGCGACCAGCCTGCCGATGGCGCAGCGCTACTTCCTGTTCTGAGGGTCGGATGGGCATCGTGGTGGCGAGGGCGCTCGCGGGAGCGGACGAGCGCGTCGACGAGGTGATCGAGCTGGCCTTCGAGCTGCGCGAGAAGTCGCGGTTCCGGGCGGCGCTGCTGTCGGGCGAGGAGATCGGCGTGGACCTGCCCTCGGGCATGCTGCTGCGCCACGGTGACCGGCTGAAGCTCGCCGACGGGCGCGTGGTGGCGGTCGAGGCCGCGCGCGAGCGGCTGATCGAGGTGCACGCGCACGACGCGGTCGGCCTCGCGCGGATCGCCTATCACGTCGGCAACCGGCACGTGCCGCTGCAGATCGGACCGGGCTGGATCCGGCTGCTGCCCGACCACGTGCTGCAGGCGATGATCGAGCGGCTCGGCGGCCACGTCCACGAGGTGGAGGAGGGCTTCCAGCCCGAGGCCGGCGCCTACGGGCACAGCCACGTCCACCACGCCCACGACGACCAGGGGCACGGCGGGCGGATCCATGTCTTCGATCCGCGGCACGAGCATGGCGACGGGCACGCGCACGCGCATGACCACGGCCACTCGCACGGTCACGACCACTCGCACGGTCACGGCCACTCGCACGGTCACGGCCACTCGCACGACCACGGCCACGCACACGACCACGGCCACGGCCACGTCCACGGCCACGACGATCACGTCCACGGCCCCGGCTGCGGCCACGACCACCCGCC
>JBAXJZ010000007.1:0-25098 GCA_037137595.1 Burkholderiales bacterium
CCGGTCGGCTCCATCCGCGCACCCGCCACCGGCGGACCGCGGCGGCCGTGCGACGCGTCGACGCGGGCCTGGCTGCGCGCGGCGCGCGCCATCCGCGTGGCCATCACCGCGAGCGCGATCACGATCAGCCCGAGCCCCGCGGCGATGTAGCGGTGGAGCATCTCGACCCAGGCCTTGAACTCGGTGACCGGGCCGTGCGGCCGCTCGGCGGCCTCGGCGCGGATGGTCTCGAGCGCGCCGAGCGGGGTGACCTTGCCGTAGCAGCCCGGCCAGTCGGGACAGCCCAGGCCCGCGTCGGTCACGCGGACGAAGGCGCCGAACATGATCAGGTCGAAGGTCAGGAACAGCGCGAAGAACAGCAGCTTGCGGAACGCGGGCATGGTGCGGGACGGCTCGGGCGTCAGCCCACGCGCGAGGCGCGCAGCAGGCGGGAGATGTCCTTGCGGATCTTCGCGGGCTCGCCGTCGGCGGGGAAACGCATCATCAGGTTGCCCATCGGGTCGATGACCCACAGGTAGTCCTCGACACGGCGGCCGGGCTCGACGGGCATCAGCGCGGCCAGCTCGGCCGGGTCGGCGCGCAGCACGACCGTGCCCTCGTAGTCGGCGAGCAGCGTCGGCGAGGGCGGCGTCGCGTCGGTGACCAGCCAGACGCGGTCGATGCGCTCGCGCTCCTTGCCGGTCATCGTGCGCTGCTGGCGCAGCGCGAAGAGCTTGTCCGTGCAGGCCGGCCCGCAGGCGCCGGCGTCGACCTGCAGCAGCACCCACTGGCCGAGGTGGCTCGCGATCCGGTACGGCTTGCCGGCGACGTCGGCGAGCTTCAGCTCGGGCACCGGCCGCTGCGGCTCGATCAGCATGCCGAAGTTCGTGCGGCCGCTGGGCGGCATCACGTAGTAGAAGAAATACGACGCGAGCACCGGCGACAGGCAGACCAGCAGCACCCCCAGGAGCTTGAGGCGGGCGCGGCGGATGCGGGGCAGGTCGTCGGCGGGCGCGGAGGCCTGCGGAGAAGGAGCGGCGGTCACGGATACGGCGTCGTGAAGGGCCGCTCGGATCGCGGCCGGAGGCCGATTCTATCCCCGGGTTCGGTGTCCCCTGCGGCGGTGCGGGCGGGCGGCAAGCGGCCCCACCGCCGAGTCCGCGGCCCGACCGCTCGCCGCCTCGCGCGGCCGGACCACGCGACCGCTCGCATCGTCCGCGCGTCGTGTGCCCGGGCCCGCCTCACTGCGTTGGGGGAGGCCGGCCGGGGGTCCCGTGGCTAGCATGACCGATCGATCCCCCTTCCCGACGACACAGATGAAGCGTGCACTGATCACCGGCATCACCGGGCAGGACGGCGCCTACCTCGCCGAACTGCTGCTCGCCAAGGGCTACGAGGTGCACGGGGTGAAGCGGCGCGCGTCGCTGTTCAACACGGACCGGATCGACCACCTCTACCAGGATCCGCACGAGACCGACCGGCGGCTGATCCTGCACTACGGCGACCTGACGGACTCGACGAACCTGATCCGGATCGTCCAGCAGGTGCAGCCCGACGAGATCTACAACCTCGCGGCGATGAGTCACGTCGCGGTGTCGTTCGAGACGCCCGAGTACACGGCGAACGCCGATGCCCTGGGCACGCTGCGGCTGCTCGAGGCGATCCGCATCCTCGGGCTCGAGCGCAAGACCCGCTTCTACCAGGCCTCCACCTCCGAGCTCTACGGAGAGGTGCAGGAGATCCCGCAGACCGAGCGCACGCCGTTCTACCCGCGCAGCCCCTACGCGGTGGCGAAGCTCTACGGCTACTGGATCACCGTGAACTACCGCGAGGCGTACGGGATGTACGCCTGCAACGGCATCCTGTTCAACCACGAGTCGCCGCTGCGCGGCGAGACCTTCGTGACGCGCAAGATCACGCGCGCGCTCGCGCGGATCAAGCTCGGCCTGCAGGACACGCTGTTCCTCGGCAACCTCGACGCGCGACGCGACTGGGGTCATGCGCGCGACTACGTCGAGATGCAGTGGCTGATGCTGCAGCAGTCGGTCGCGGAGGACTTCGTGATCGCGACCGGGGTCCAGTACTCGGTCCGCGACTTCGTCGACGCCGCCGCGCGCGAGCTGGACCTGCCGCTCACCTGGCGCGGCCTGGGCCTCGAGGAGAAGGGCTACGACGCGTCCGGCCGTTGCAGGGTCGCGGTCGATCCCCGATACTTCCGCCCGACCGAGGTCGAGACGCTCCTCGGCGACGCCACCAAGGCGCGCGAGCGCCTGGGCTGGAAGCCGCGGACGACCTTCGCCGAACTGGTGAGCGAGATGGTCCGCGAGGACCTGCGCGCCGCCGAGCGCGACGAACTGGTCAAGCGCCACGGCTTCGCCGCCTACGACTACAACGAGTGATCCGCTCCGGCCCACGCTGACGATGAAGACCGACGCCCGGGTGTACGTGGCCGGCCACAACGGGCTGGTCGGCTCGGCGATCGTGCGCGCGCTGCGGGCGCGGGGCCACGACGCGCTGCTGCTGCGCGACTCGAAGACGCTCGACCTGCGCGATGCCGCGGCCACGGACCGCTTCTTCGCCGAGACGAAGCCCGAGTACGTGTTCCTCGCGGCCGCGAAGGTCGGTGGCATCGTCGCGAACCACAGGCACCCGGTCCAGTTCCTCGCCGACAACCTCGCGATCCAGGGCAACGTGATCGCCTCGGCGCACCGGCACGGCGTGTCGCGGCTGCTCTTCCTCGGCTCGTCGTGCATCTACCCGAAGCTCGCGCCGCAGCCGCTGCGCGAGACCTCGCTGCTCGGCGGCCCGCTCGAACCGACCAACCGGGCCTACGCGCTCGCCAAGATCGCCGGCATCGAGCTGATCTGGGGCTACAACCGCCAGTACGGCACGCGCTTCACCGCGGCCATGCCCTCGAACCTCTACGGCCCCGGCGACAACTACCACCCCGAGCATTCGCACGTGATCCCGGGGCTGATCCGCAAGTTCCACGAGGCCAAGCTCGCGGGCGCGCCCACCGTGCCCGTCTGGGGCACGGGCACGCCGCGGCGCGAGTTCCTCTACAGCGACGACATGGCCGAGGCCTGCCTGCACCTGATGTCGCTCGACGAGGCGCGCTACGCGACGCTGCTCGGCTCCGACGAGGTGGCCACCGGCGTGTTCGATCCGCCGCTGGTCAACATCGGCGTGGGTGACGACGTGACCATCGCCGAGCTCGCTCAGCGCGTGGCCGCGGTCGTGGGCTACGAGGGCGGGATTGTCTTCGACACCTCCAAGCCCGACGGCACGCCCCGCAAGCTGATGGACGTCGCGAAGCTGAACGCGCTCGGCTGGCGCGCGACGACCTCGCTCGACGAGGGTCTGAAGCGCTCGTACGCCGACTTCCTCGCGGGTCGCGGCGCGTCGCGCTGACGCGCCCGTCCCGACTCGCCGCGGGGTGCACCGCCCCGTCCGGACGATCGCCCGCGTCGCCGCGAGCGACGCCGAGCCTCCAATGCGAACGGGGCGCCGAAGCGCCCCGTCGGTCGCCGCCGGCCTGCGCCGGCGGCCTCTCCTCGTCGACGCCGATCAGGCCGTCGTGAATTCCCAGGTGCGGGTCACCGTGCGGCCCTTGACGGTCGCGCGGATCGTCGCGGTGTAGCGCGAGGCCGTGGTCAGCGGCGCATCCGGCACCAGCAGGATCGAGGTCGGGAACCGCAGCTGGTTCGTCGCGCGCAGCGTCACGCCCGAGCCGGCGACGACGCCCGCCTGCGTGTAGACGCGCGCGGCGACCGCGTTGCCCGGCGTGCAGGTGCCGCTCACCGACGCGCACGGGCGCAGCGTGAACTCGTTGATGGTGATCTGCGAGGTCGCGATCGGCGAGCCGATGCCGGGGATGGCGACGGGCAGCGCGTCGTTGCTCGCGAGGCTCGCCAGCACGCTGTGGCCCGGGACCGAGGTGTAGCTCGAATCGAGCGCGGCGTAGTCGCCGTAGTAGTTCCACAGGGTCAGCTGCTTGCCCGGGAACGGGTAGACCGACGACGAACCGGTCGGCGGCAGCTGCCAGGTCGACAGCTGGTCGAGCGCGGCGATCGCGACGCAGCCGCTCGAATCGCTCGGCACGGACAGGCCGATCGAGCGGACGCCCGAGGTCGCGAGCTCGATGCCCGGCAGCGCGCTGAACAGCGTCTTCGCGCAGAACGCGCCCGGCGTGATGCCGGTCGTGTCGTTCGTCAGGCCCGTCAGCACGTAGCTGGCGGCGAAGCCCGAGGGCACCTGCGCCTGCGCGGCGGCCAGCGCCGCGGCGCGCGCGGAGGCGTCGGTGCTGAACAGGTTCGGCTGGGCCGCCTTGATGGCCGCAGCGGCCGCGTCGAGGCTCGTATTCTGGGCGAGCAGGCCGACGCCGAAGGTGCCGCCCGATTCGATCCGCATCTGGCCGCGCCAGTCGTTGACCGAGTTGTACGCGGTGATCGCCTGGCCGCCGTAGGTCGAGGTCGGGACCGAGGTGGCGACGATGTTCGCCGCGGGCACGGGCACGACCGCCGGCAGGCCTACCTGGACCGGGCCGGTGTCGTTGCTCGAGGCGCCGCTGCTGGTGCCGGTGTTGGCGGTCAGCGTCTGGCCGGTGGTGGTGGTGCCGGTGGTGGTCGTACCCGACGTGCTGGTCGTCGTCGTCGTGCCGTCTCCGCCGCCGCCTCCGCCGCAGGCGGCAAGCGCCGCCGACACGGCGACCGCGATCAGGCTGAACTTGGGAAGGGACTGGTTCATTCGTAGGGGCCTTTGTCCGGAGTGGTGGTGGTGCTGGGGACGCATGTTAAGGGGGCATGCCGACGGTCGACCTGTGAATAATGCACACAACCGTGACGTCGGACGCGACGGATGTTGTCCGGCGGTGAACTTGACGGGCCACGCACGCCGCGACGGCCCGCGCCGGGTCGCGTGAGATACTCGTCGTGTGAAGATCGTCATCGCCCTCGGCTTCGTGCTGATCATCGGCAGCCTGGTCTCGGCCCTCGTGTTCATGATGCGGGACAAGGGCCGCACCCGTAACACCGCGCGCGCGCTCGGCCTCCGGGTCGCGTTCTCGATCGGGCTGTTCGTCTTCATCCTCGTTGCGCACCGCCTCGGATGGAT
The DNA here is from genome assembly GCA_037137595.1 of Burkholderiales bacterium. Lineage (GTDB taxonomy): Bacteria > Pseudomonadota > Gammaproteobacteria > Burkholderiales > Burkholderiaceae_E > UBA4615. Next base: position 5,092 of record JBAXJZ010000007.1, read on the forward strand.
CGAGGCCACCGGCGTGCCGGTCGGCCCGCGCTGATCCCCTCGGCTCACACGGTCGGGCCGATCCGACCCCCCTGCGTGCGTGCGGGCGGCGCAAGACGCGGCGGAACGAGAGCTTCTTCATCGCCGCCCCGTGTGGCGTGTGCATAATCCGCCGCATCTTCCGACCGGGACGCCTCACATGTTCACGTGCATCGTCGGTGCGCTCGCGCTCTGCGCGGCGAACGAACTCGCCGCCCCCGCGCCCGCCTACGGATCGACGGCCGACGCGCCGGCGACGCTGGTCGCGGCGGCGGGCACGTCGAAACCCGCGGGTAACGGGACCTCCGGGTCCACGGCCCCCGCGGCGCGGATCAACTCGATCGACACGATCGTGGCCGACATGTCGCTCGAGAACGATTCACGGCCCGACGGCATTCCCAAGTTCCTGTGGGCCACCGGCCCCCGGCCCGCGGCGGTGCTGATGGGCGCGGATCCGCGCGGCTCCAAGATGCAGCAGTGGTGGCTCGACATGCCCGCCGTCGAAGCCCGCTACAAGAGCTCCGCGCTGTGGACCGCCTACGTCCAGTGGTTCCTGATCTTCGAGGGCGTGGGCAACGCGGGCGACAACGTTCGCGTCGAGGTCCGCAATCCGCGGACCTACTACCTGAGCCGCAAGACCGGGACGTGGACCGCGATCGGCGGGCTGCAGCCCGGCTCGCACTGGTTCCAGGCGTGGAAACGCGACCTCACGTGGGCGAACGACTCGGTCGACCTGCGGCGCAACCCGGACGGGTCGGTCGGCGTACGCGTGCCGCCGGGCTCGCCGAACGTGATGCACGGCATCTGGCAGCAGGGCAAGCTCGACATCGCGAACATCGTCGAGGACATGGAGGCGCTGTTCGTGACGGTCCAGGCCCGCCTCGTGGTCGACGACCCGGCGCGTCCGGACGACCGAGCGCGCGCGAACCTGCTGATGCACGTCGGCGGCGACTACTACCCCGACATGAAGGCGACCGCGGCGAACTCGTTCCCGCCTGGAGCCGGCGTATCGCGCCTGAAGCGCATCACGCCCCACTGGCAGTCGTTCAACTTCGCGACCCTCGACGTCGCGCGCCAGGACTACCGCGGCGCACCGGCTTCGATCGGCGCCGCGCGGTTCCGCAGCAACCCGCCTCCGCTCGAATAGCGCGTCTCGTGCGGCACGCCGTCGGCGCCGCAGCCAGCATTCCCTGACCGCCCGTTGCCGGGCGACTGCCGCCCATCCCCGGGCCGGGCTCGCCCATCGCGCCCGCGATCACTGCGGGTCCACGGATTCGTTCGTTCCCTCGACCACATTCACCGTCACCGATCGGTGGAAAGGGGCCATCCATCCGCGCCGCGTTCCGTCTGGCGAGGACCGCTCGTTAGCGTTCCGTGACTCTTTTTTCAATGCGGGCCGGCGCGGTGGCGTCGGAGGGAGAACGCGTCCCGGTGCCTGCGATTCGATGGAGAAGCTACGGATGCAACGCAGCGCGGCAGTCATCGCCCACGCCTGTCGACTGTCCCGCGCGGGCCGCCTGGCTGTCTTCGCCACTTGTATGGCTCTGAACGCCTCCTGCGGATTCCTCGACGCCTCTTCGCCCTCCGGCAGCGTGGTCGCAAGCGGCGGCGGCGGGAACACGATCGAGACTTCGCTGACCGACGCCTTCGGCGCGGTCGGAAGTACTGCGAAGCCGACCACCGTCTCGGGCAAGGTCAACTCGGTCGACACCATCATCGGCGACATGTCGCTCGAGAACGACTCGCGTCTCGACGGCATCCCGGCGTTCATGTGGGCCACGGGCCCACAGCCGGCGGCGGTGCTGATGGGCGCCGACCCGCGCGGCTCGAAGATGCAGCCGTGGTGGCTGAACCTCTCGAGCGTGTGGCCGCAGTACAAGGACTCGGACCTGTGGTCCGGCTACGTGCAGTGGTTCCTGATCTTCGAGGGCGTGGGCAACGGCGCGAACAACGTGCGCGTCGAGGTCCGCAACCCGCGCACCTACTACCTCAGCCGCAGCACGGGTCAGTGGAACGCGATCGGCGGGCTGCTCCCCGGTTCGCACTGGTTCCAGGCGTGGAAATCCGACCTCACCTGGGCGAACGACAACGTCGACGTGCGCCGCAACGGCGACGGCTCGGTCGCGGTGAGGGTCCCGCTGAACTCGCCGAACGTGATGCACGGCGTCTGGGAGCAGGGCAAGATCGACATCGCGAGCATCATCTCCGACGTCAGCGCGCTCTTCGTCACCGTGCAGGCGCGACTCGTCGTCGATGATCCGGCCCGTCCCGACGACCGTGCGGCCGCGAACCTGCTGCTGCACGTCGGCGGCGACTACTACCCCGACATGGCGGCGACGGCAGCCAACTCGTTCCCGCCCGGGGCCGGCGTGTCGCGGACGAAGCGCATCACGTCGGAGTGGCAGTCGTTCAACTTCGCCACCATCGACGTCGCGCGCCAGGACTACACCGGCGCGTCGGCCTCGATCCCCACGTCGCAGCTGCGCGCCAACCCGCCGCCGCTCGAGTGATCCCGCGCGCCGGCGCTCAGCGCCGGCGCCGCGCGGCGTCGTGGGGTCGGCCGAACGTCCGACGCTCGCCGCAGCCGCGAGCGCGCGTCGCGATTCGCGGTTCGACCGCCGCATGCCCGCACGCCCCCCTCACGCCACGACGCATCGGCGCCGTATAGAAGCGGTCGGGCGTTCCAACTTAGGCGAAGTGTTCTCAGATGTGTCGCGTCCTAAGTCATTCGGTCGCTTCAGACCGACGCCCGGTCGTTGACAAGATGCGACTGATCAGCGCCGATTCCCTCGAACGTCACCGATCGGGAGATAAGGACCTCCTGTCTTTATCGTGTTCCAGCTCTCGCATTCCCGCCGTTAGGGTTCGTGAACTATTTCCTTTCCTGGTCGGCGTGAATGCGATAGCGCATCGCATCGTCGCCGGCACGCAGTCGATGGAGAGCAGCCGGATGGGACACGAACTGAGGGACCTCGAAGTGGCGGGACGGACCGCGGTCGAGACAGCGCGTACGGACCGGATCCCGGCCCGCACCACGCTCGCCGCGCTCCTGCTGGCCTGCGCGTTGGGCAGCTCGTGCGGCTTCATCGGCGGTCCGGAGCTGGGAAACGCGTCGGGCAGTACCGCGGAGACGACCACCCCGATCACGACGGCGGTCACCGCGACGCCGACGGAGGTAATCGAGACCGCCGCACGCGTGGCGGACGCCACACCCACAACGGCCAAGCCGGGGAATGGCTCGTCCAATGCAGCGGCGAACGCGTCGTTCAACCAGCCGACTTCGACGCCCCCCACGTCGTTGCCCCCCACCGGCACGACGCCGACCGTCAGCACCTCGCCCACCGTCTCGGGCAAGGTCAACTCGGTCGACACCATCATCGGCGACATGTCGCTCGAGAACGACTCGCGTCTCGACGGCATCCCGGCGTTCATGTGGGCCACGGGCCCACAGCCGGCGGCGGTGCTGATGGGCGCCGACCCGCGCGGCTCGAAGATGCAGCCGTGGTGGCTGAACCTCTCGAGCGTGTGGCCGCAGTACAAGGACTCGGACCTGTGGTCCGGCTACGTGCAGTGGTTCCTGATCTTCGAGGGCGTGGGCAACGGCGCGAACAACGTGCGCGTCGAGGTCCGCAACCCGCGCACCTACTACCTCAGCCGCAGCACGGGTCAGTGGAACGCGATCGGCGGGCTGCTCCCCGGTTCGCACTGGTTCCAGGCGTGGAAATCCGACCTCACCTGGGCGAACGACAACGTCGACGTGCGCCGCAACGGCGACGGCTCGGTCGCGGTGAGGGTCCCGCTGAACTCGCCGAACGTGATGCACGGCGTCTGGGAGCAGGGCAAGATCGACATCGCGAGCATCATCTCCGACGTCAGCGCGCTCTTCGTCACCGTGCAGGCGCGACTCGTCGTCGATGATCCGGCCCGTCCCGACGACCGTGCGGCCGCGAACCTGCTGCTGCACGTCGGCGGCGACTACTACCCCGACATGGCGGCGACGGCAGCCAACTCGTTCCCGCCCGGGGCCGGCGTGTCGCGGACGAAGCGCATCACGTCGGAGTGGCAGTCGTTCAACTTCGCCACCATCGACGTCGCGCGCCAGGACTACACCGGCGCGTCGGCCTCGATCCCCACGTCGCAGCTGCGCGCCAACCCGCCGCCGCTCGAGTGATCCCGCGCGCCGGCGCTCAGCGCCGGCGCCGCGCGCAGGCCATCACCCAGAGGTTGCGGGTCTCGTCCTTGCGGAATCGCGCCGGCAGCGAGGGCTCGATCCGCGCGAAGGTCTGCGCGTCCACCGCGTGGAGCACGCGCATCTCGATGTCCTCCCATCCGTGCGCATCGAGCAGGCGGGCGTAGTCGCTCGCCGGCACGCGGTTCGGCATGCCGCGGAACGCGAAGGCGCGGTAGACCGCATCGCTGTGCCGGTAGATGTTCAGCGGATCCTTGTCGCGCAGCCAGCGGCTGTGGGTCTGCATGTCGATGCCCGCGATCAGCGTCGCACCCGGCGCGGCGACCTTCGACATCTGGCGGATGGTGTCCTCCACGTCGTCGAAGTGCTCGAAGGCCGCCTGGCTGAACACCAGGTCGAAACTCGCCGCGGGGAAGGCGTCGGCGATGCGGAAGTCGGGGCGCACCACATAGCGGATGGGCGCGTCGGGCTCGGCCGCGGGCGCACGCTCGAGCGCCGTCTCGAGCTCGGCCCGGGTGCGGGCGCTGCCGCGCGCGGTCACGCGCTCGATCATCGCCTCGTGCACCGCCTTCGGCGCGGACAGCGCCAGCGGGAAGGCGTCGATCGAGCAGTACTGGGCGACGCCCTTCGACAGCAGGTACAGCGGCACGCCGAGGTCGGCCCCGGGACCGAGCTCGAGCACGCGCTTGCCCACGAGCTGCGGATCGGCCGGCGCGCCCGTGTAGGCTTCGAGCATCTCGAGCCACTCGTCGACGACCTTGGCGTCGTAGGACACGCAGCGCTCGATGTCGGCCGTCGAGAACGGACGCGCGCGGTCGTAGCCCTTGGCGACGTTCTTGAGCTTCGCCAGCGCGAGGAAGGCGACGCCGACCGACTTGTAGAGGGGGTTTTCGAGCATGGCTGTCCCGTTGGAGGCAGGCGGCGGGCAGGACTCCGCGACCCGAGCGGAGTATCGCCGCGCCGTCGGCGCGTGGGCAGGAGTTTCTGCACAGTCGTCACCGCGACGCGGCGGCGGCCGACGACGCCATGCGATCCGACGGGCGCGTCGGACCCCGCCCTGTTGCGTGTCCGTCACGCCCGCGACATGCCCGACCGCTCGTCCGGATCCGCCGCACGTCGGCGAGCGGGGTACGCTGCGGTCGGTCCAACTGGGAGACACTCCGGCAATGGCCCCGATGCCCCTCCTCCGATGCTGATCGCGCCCACCCGCACCGAGCCCACCGACCCGGGGGTGCCTCCCGCACCGGGCCGGCACGCCGGCGCGACGGGCGCGACATCGCGCCCCGGCACGGACCACGGAAAGAACACCGACGTCGAGGTGCTGCGCGCCGCGGCGATCCTGTTCACGCTCGCCGCACACTGGGGCCACGGCTGGCTCGGCTCGCTCGGGTCGGTGGGCCGCACGATCCAGTCGTGGACGGCGTTCGCCACGGGCGTCGACCTGTTCTTCTGCATCTCCGGCTTCGTGATTGCGGATTCCCTGCTGCGACAGCCGATCCCGCCCTTCAGCGCCGCCGGCTTCAAGGTCTGGGTATCGGCCTTCTGGGTCCGCCGCGCGTTCCGGCTGCTGCCTTCGGCGTGGTTCTGGATCGCGATCACGCTCGCGGCCACGGCGTTCATCCTCGACACCACGCCCGACGGTCGGCTGACCGTGCGGACGTGGGTGGACACCGCCTACGCGATGCTGAACGTGATCAACCTGCACTACATCGCGTGCACGCCGGCCCACACCTGCGGAACGCTCGGCGTCTACTGGAGCCTGTCGCTGGAGGAGCAGTTCTACCTGGTGCTGCCCACGCTGCTGTTCCTCGTACGCAGCCGCACTGCGATCATCGTGCTGCTCGCGGTGCTGTGTACGGTCCAGCTCGCGCTGCCGCGGGTGAACGGCTTCCTCGCCGACGGCTCGTCGCTGTGGTTCATCCGGACCGATGCGATCATCCTCGGCGTGCTGATCGCCTACTGGCGGCAGACGGCGTCGTACGGGCGCTGGGACCCGCGCCTGCTGTCCTCGCGCACGCTCGGCACGCTCGCGGCGCTCGCCGGCCTCGCCGGCCTCGCGGTGGTCACTTCGCCGCGCGCCGACGCGGGCTGGGGCACCAGCGCCGCGGCGCTGTGCTCCGCCCTGCTGGTCTGGATCGCGAGCTACGACCGCGACTACCTGATGGCACCGGGGCGGCTGAAGACCGTGATGCTGTGGTTCGGCTCGCGCTCCTATGCGCTATACCTGATCCACATGCTGGTGCTCGCGGTCTGCTACGAGCTCACGCGACGCGCGCTCGGCCGCCCGCTGACCCAGGTCTCCCCGGTCTACGGCGTCGCGATGATCGCGGCCACCGCCGCGATCACGTTCGCGGCTGCGGAGTTCAACTACCGGGTGATCGAATCGCCGCTGCGGGCACGCGGCCGGCGCATCGCCGCCGGCATCGAGTCGCGGGCTCGGGCGCGGGCCGCCGGCTGATCCGACGACCTCAGGCGGGCGTGCCCGTGGCGTGCGGCGCCGACCGCTCGGGCGCGCCGCGGCCCGAGTAGCGGCGCTCCATCCAGGCGGTCAGGCCGAGGATCACCATCGCGATGACCTGCTGGCTCGCGGTGATGCCGATGGCGTTGTTGTAGAAGCTCAGCGACAGCAGCATCACCGTGCCGGCGAAGAGCGTCCGCGCGATCGCGCGGTCGGGTCCGGCCCGGCAGCGCTTCGTGAGGCCGTACGCGCAGCGGATCGCGAAGCCCAGCGTCGCGAGGTAGATGGCGGTGCCGACGAGCCCGAGGTCCCAGAGCAGCGCGCTCACCGTGAGCAGGTCGATCGAGCGTTCGCCGAAGCGATCCCGCAGCGCCGTGCGGACGTCGTACGAGCCGTAGGACGCGCCGATGCCGTGGCCGAAGGTGGCCGCGATCGGATCGTCCATGCCGTTGTTCTGGAACCAGTGCGGGATGACGGTGAAGCGGTTCAGGTCGCTGCGGCCGGCGTAGCCGCGGCTGCCCGCGTTGTACTCCCAGACCTCGCGGATCCGTTCCTCGAACGTCTGCTGGCGGCCCTGGTGCGCGGCGCTCTGCGTGGACGTCTGCGCCTGCTGCGTGACCAGGTAGATCGACGCGAACGCCACCATCAGCACGCCGAACGCCGCGGCGCCGCCGAAGAAGCGCAGCGGGTGCCGGCGGATCAGGTCGACGAACACCGCCGAGAGCGCCAGCGGCAGCCAGACGAACAGCACGTTGGTCTCGCCGATCGCCATCGGAATAATCAGCATCACCGTGGCGATCGCGAGCCGCGCGCCGGTCAGCAGCCCCTCCCGCCAGGCCGCGAACATCGCCCCGATCAGCAGGATCTGCATGAAGGCGAGCACGCCCGAGGCGCCGCCCAGGCCGTTCCACGACACCTCGAGCGTGCCGGCGATCGAGTCGAAGACGTAGTTGTGCTGCAGCGTCGGGTGCACGACGAAGCGCTGGTAGAGCGCGTACGGGAACTGACTCAGCCCCAGCACGACGAAGAACAGCATCCACCGCGCGACCGTGCGGTCGGGGAACGCGATCAGCGCGAGCGCGAAGAACACGCCCCAGTACTGGACCGCGCGCCGCGCGCCCGGCCCCGAATTCGCGAGCGGCACCACCGCCCACGACATCGACAGCAGCACGTACACCACGAAGACCACGCCGAGGATCACGAAGATCGGCACCGGCCCGCGATCACCCCGGCGGACCAGGCCGGCGTGCAGGAACGACGCGATGAACAGGAAGATGCCGAGCACCGAGAAGATCCAGGGCACCCGGTCGAGTTCGCGGAGGTAGAAGAGCAGCGGCCCGCTGATCACCAGCGTGCCGACCAGCACGATCCAGACGGCGATGGCCGGCGCGTTCAGCAGCACCACGCTCAGCACCGCGCCACCGGCCAGCGCCATCAGCACCAGGTTCTGCGACGCGATGATCAGGCCGGCCGCGACGCCGAACACCACGAACGCCGAGGCGATCGCGACCGTGACCCAGTTGTCCGGGCGGGTCCCCAGCATGCCTTCCGCTCGACGCAGCATCGTCGGCCCTCGGTCCCGGCCCGCTCGGTCAGTACTCGTTGAGCGTCGCGCCGAGCACCGAGATGCCCGAGCTCGAGAAGACCTGGCCGAGCTGCTTGATCTCGGCGGCGCGGGTCTTGTCCTTGCGGCCGACCATCAGCACCGCGCCCGTGCGCTGCGCGACGACGTGCGCGTCGGAGGCCTCCTGGGCGGACGGCGTGTCGACGAGGATGACGTCGAACACCGACGACATCTCGTTGAGCAGGCGGCTGAACTCCGGCCGGCCCAGCAGTTCCTGCGGGTTCGGCGGCAGCGGACCGGCCGGCAGCACGGACAGGTTGCCCAGGCCGTCGATCAGCCGGATCTCGTTCAGGTCGGCGCGCCCGCTCAGCACGCCCGACAGGCCGAGCGGATTGCGCAGGCCGAAGATCTCGTGCTGGGTCGGGTGACGCATGTCGGCGTCGATGACCAGCGTCTTCTCGCCGAGCTGCGAGAACGCCACCGCGAGGTTCGCGGTGACGAAGCTCTTGCCGTCGCCGCGGTCGACGCTGGTGATCGCCAGCGTGGACTGGCCCGGCGTGCCGTCGAACCAGCGCATCATCAGCTGGCTGCGCAGCGCGCGGATCGACTCGGCGAAGGGCAGCACGTTGCGGAACGCAGTGACGATCGTCGCCGGCAGCCGCGATTTCGACAGGTCCAGCTCGCTCGCCGAACCGAACTGGCGCGCGAGGACCTCGGCGACCTGCTCGCGGGTCGCGTAGCCCAGGCGGATCGCGATCTCGCCGAACCGGCCGCGCTCGTCGGGGCTGCGCTGCAGCTCGAGCACGCGCTCGACCTGGGCGGTGTCCATCACGCCCTGCGCGACCAGCATCTCGCCGATCCGAGGCGCGGCGCCGGTCTTCGGCATCGGCGCGTTCGGGGTGGCCGGCACGGCCGCGGTGTTCGGTTGGATGACGCTGAAGGTGCCCATCGGGTTCGCCATGTCGTGTCTCGGGGAGGAGGTCGGGGCGGGTCCGGCGTCAGCCGTTGCCGAGCCGCAGGTTGGGCCCGACCGAGGGACCGGTCTCGCCGATCAGGCGCTGCGGCCGCTTCGAGTTCGCCGGCGGCAGCACGGCGAGGATCGGCACACCGGTCGCATCGAGGAGGTCGTCGGAGTTGCGGATCGGGCGCTGCACCGCCTCGAGCGTGATCGCCGCGATGATCGCAAGCACCAGGCCGAAGAACAGGCCGATGGCGATGTTCAGCGGCGCGTTCGGCCGGCTCGGCCGATCGGGCGGGAAGGCGCTCGAGACCACGTTGACGTTCGACTGGCGCGAACGGCTCTCGACCGTCGTGGCGGTGGCCCGCTGCTGGAGCAGTTCGAGCGCCCGCTGCGCGCTGTCGACCTCGCGCTGGTAGACCGAGAGCTGGTCGCGCTGCTTCTTCAGCGCCAGCACCTTGGTGCGCTGGGCCTCGAGCGAGGCGCGCAGCTGCGACTCGCGCTGGTCGTTGATCGCGCCGCCGGTGCGGATGCTGCTCACCACCTTCTCGGTCTCGGCCTCGAGGCGGGTCTTCAGTGCGTTGAGCTCGGCCTGCGTCGCCACGTACTGCGGGTGGTTCGGACCGAGCCGCGCGGCCTGCTCGTCGAGACGCTGCTCGACGCGGCTGATGTCGGTCTTCAGGCCGTTGATCAGCGGGCTGGCCACGACCTCGGGCATGGTGGCGCCGTTGCGCACCGCCGCCGTCCGCGAGCGGGTCTCGAGCGCCGCGCCCTGCAGCGCGACCAGCTGCGAGGACAGCTCCTGCAGCCGGGTGTTCTCGACGTCGAAGCGCTCGTCGCTCGCGATGATGCCGCTCTGCTGCTGGAAGGCCGACAGGCGCGCCTGGGCCTCGGCGATCTGCTCGCGGTACTGACGGGCCTGCTCCTCGAAGGCGGCGGCGTACTGGCGCGCCGGCTCGGTCTTCATGTCGAGCGTGGTCTGGACGTAGGCCTGCGTGATGCCGTTGGCGATCGCGGCGGCGAGCTGCGGGGTCCAGGCCTCGACCGACAGCGTGATGCCCGCCCCTTCGCGCGACGGCTCCACGCGCAGGTTGTCGAGGATGAAGCCGATGATCCAGCCCTGGATCACGCCCTTGCCGCCGGTCTTGTCGAGCCACTGCTGCTTGACGACCGGATCGTCCTCGAGCTTCAGCTGCGCGAGCGCCCGCTTGATCACCCGCTCGCTGCGGATGATGTCGACCTGCGTCGACAGGAACGAGCTGATCGTCCCCTGCATGTAGGCCGCGCTGCCCAGCACCGGATCGTTCGCCGGGAAATCGACGACCATGACCGTGTTCGAGGTGTAGCGCTTGGGCATCAGCAGGCTGACCGCGATCGCGGTGCCGACCACGGCCAGCAGCACGCACAAGGCGATCGGCGCACGGGCGCGGAGAACCCGCAGGAGTTGACTGAAGACCATCGAACGCTTCCTTCCGTGAAAGGGCTCCACACCCGGCCCCGCGGGGCCGGCCGGAGCCGCCAGCAACGTACCGACCGAAGTGTGCCGCGTCCGGGGAAGCGGACGAGGAACAAAGTCTCCGGTCGCCTACAAACGGGCGGCGCGCAACGCCAGACCGGGGGTCGGAGAGCGTCCCGAGCCGGATCGGCGGGCGCCCTTGCGCGGGCCTGCACCCGCGATTCCGTATCGGGCGATTGTGGCATCGCGCCCCGCCCTTGACAACGCGAAGCGGTCGGACCTCGCCGACCGGGGCCGGTCAGGCGCGGCGGCCGTCGACCAGCTCGCGGAACACGCGCTCGTAGCCGGTGGCGCAGGCGTCCCAGCTGAAGTTCTCGCGGGCGCGCGCCCGCGCCGCGTCGCCCAGGCGCCGCATGCCCTCGGGATCGGCGAGGGCCTGCTCGAGCTTGGCCGCGAGGTCGGCGGTATCGCCGCGCTTGAACAGCACGGCCGTGTCGCCGACCACGAACGCGTTCTCCGGGATGTCGCTCGAGACGATCGGCACGCCCAGGCCCATGTTCTCGAGCACCACCGGCGACAGGCCTTCGATGTCCGACGGTTGCACGTAGGTGTAGGCGTGCTTCATCAGCGCGAACAGCTTCGGACCGAAGATGAACCCGGGGATCACGATCCGCGGGTCCTTCGCGGCCATCTTTCCGAGCTCCACCTCGTAGCTCGAGGGGTTCGGCGCGCCGCCCACCAGCAGCAGCTTCTTGTCGGTCTTCAGCGACTGGAAGGCCGGCACCAGGTAGTGCAGGCCCTTGTCGGGGATGAAGCGGCCCACGAACAGGAAGTAGCCGCCCTTCTCCACGCCGAGATCCTGCAGCACCGAGTCGTCGAGGTTGTCCTCGCGGACCTCCGAGCCCCAGGCGACGAAGTCGTAGGTGCGGCCGAAGCGCTTCTCGAAGTCGGCCTTGTAGAAGATGCTGTCGAAGACGATGCGGTGCGGCGCGTAGGCCGTGACGAACACCGTCAGCCACAGGTAGAGCCGGCCGTACCACGGCCACTTGCCGCGCTGCCAGTCGACGCCGTCCTGGCTCAGCACCACCTTCTTGCCGAACAGCCTCAGCAGCAGCCCGAACGGGCTGTTGCCGGTGTTGTGGATGTGGACCACGTCCGCGGTGTTGCGGGTGATGATGTCCCAGCACACCTTGAAGGAGTGGATGATCGAATCGAAGCCCTTCTTTCGGGTGGGCGTGTAGAAGTTCTTGGTGACGATGCCCTTGTACTCGTCGCCGATCGGCTGCTCGCCGGCGAACAGCCGGTTGTACGCGGTGATCTGGTGACCGCGTGCCGCAAGCCGGGTGTAGAGCTCGACGGACACCTTGTCGACCCCGGCACAGCCGGGTCGCTGGGGGATCGACCGGAACGTGAACGTGGCGATCCGGAGGGGACGGGCGGGGTCGGTCATCGGTCAGCGAGGGGTGGGGGTCGCGCGCGCTCGGGCAGCGCGCCGGGTGTGCGGGGGGCGGTCGGGGTCAGGCGACCCCTAATTCATGATACAGGGCGCGCATCGACGCGATGTAGTGCTTGCGCGAATAGCGCGCTTCTACGTCGGCCCGCGCGGCCCGCCCCATCGCCTCGATCGCTGTATCGGGGGCCTGCACCGCGGCCCGCATCCGGTCCGCGAGTTGTTCGACGTGCCCACTCTCGAAGAGCCAGCCGGTCTCGCCGTGCCGGACCATCTCTGGGATGCCTCCGATCGCGGAGCCGATCACCGGCTTGCCCATCGCGAAGCTCTCCAGCACGCCTAGCGGGGCGTTCTCGTAAACCTCGCTGGCTAGGATCGATGCACGGCTCTCGCGGACCAACCGGTGCAGTGCGTCGCCGGTCCGGTAGCCGGCGAACTCGACCCGTGCGCCGGTGCGTACGACGGCCTCGCGAAGCGAGTCCTCGATCGGGCCGGTGCCCACGAGTACCACCTTCGAATCCGACTCGGCCGCCGCGGCAACCACGGTGGGCAGCCCCTTCTCGATCGACAGGCGCCCGAAGTAGACGAGATAGTCGCCCGGCTCGAAGCGCGGCTCGAGCGCGCCGGCGTCGACGTAGTTGGGGATGTACGTGAATCGGTCCCGCGGCCAGCCCCACTCGGCGAGCTTGTCGATCAGGAACCGGCTGGGCACGACGATCCGGTCGATGTGCCGACGCCAAGTGCCGAGGGACGTGTTCACCACGGCCTCCATCGCGATCACCGCGCTCGCGGCAAGCGAGCCGTGCACGCAGCGCTGTCGCACCACCTGGTGGTAGCGATGGCCCCGGCAGGCCTCGCAGATGCGGCCGTTGGCCAGCATCTTGTTGTTCGGACAGGCGAGTTTGAGGTCGTGCGCCGTCAGGACAGTCGGAATCCCGGCCCGCTTGAGCTCGGGCAGGATCGAGGGTGAAAGATGGTGATAGATGTTGTGTGCGTGCGCCACGTCGGGGCGCTTGTCGGCGATCAGGCGCCGCAGCTGGCGCTGGGCCTCGAACGAATAGATCACCTGGGTGGCCTTGACCACCTTCTCGGCGAGCGAGTAGTCGTGGCCGATCTGGATCTCGTCGACGAAGTAGCGGCTGTCCGGGCACTCGAGGTTGCTCGGATGACGCATCGCGAAGTAGGAGCAGTCCCACCCGAGCGACGCGAACAGTCGCGCATGCTCAAGGTAGACCACGTCGGCGCCGCCGCGTCGGTAGTGATAACTGTTGATGTTGAGGAGTCGGGGCATTGGGAGGCATTGGCGCGGCTCCGGACAGCCACGTGGGCGAAGGGTACGCCAGCGCCGGATCGGTCCCGTGGGGCCAACGAGACGCGCGCGGCCCGATCCGACGAGCGGTCGGAACCGTCGCGTTCGCACCGCGGGACGGGCTGCGACGGCTCGCCCCGCCGTGGGGCCCAGGTCCCGGTCCACCGGCGCCCGTCCGCCGACCGAGCCCCTGTGCGGTTCGGCACGCGTGCGCCGACTGCGGCGAGGCACAATACGTCCGTCGCGGCGCAAGACCGCGGCCCTTTCCTCGGAGCTTTGCAGATGATCAAGGTCGGCGTCGTCGGACTCGGGAAGATGGGCCTGTCCCATCACGCGATGATCAATGCGCACCCGGAGGTCCAGGTCACCGCGGTGTGCGACCCGGCCACGTACGTGCTCGACGTGCTCGGCAAGTACACCGGCATCGTCACCTATGCCGACTACGACGCGATGCTGCGCGAGGCGCCGCTCGACGCCGTGCTGATCGCCACGCCGTCGCGGTTCCACGCCGACATGGTCACCAAGGCGCTCGAGCGCGGGCTGCACGTGTTCTGCGAGAAGCCCTTCGTGCTCGACCCGGCCGACGGAGAGCGGCTGTCCGCGCTCGCCGAGTCGAAGGGTCTGGTCAACCAGGTGGGCTACCACAACCGCTTCGTCGCGGCCTTCCAGGAGGTCAAGCGCCTGCTCGACGCCGGCGTCATCGGCGAGGTCTCGCACATCAAGGCCGAGGCCTACGGTCCGGTGGTGCTGCGGCCGAAGGGCTCGACCTGGCGCACCCAGCGCACCGAGGGCGGCGGCTGCCTCTACGACTACGCGGCGCACCCGCTCAACTTGGTGAACTGGTTCTTCGGCGAGCACACCGGCGTCGGCGGCAGCGTGCTCGGCAAGATCTTCTCGCGCGACACCGACGACGAGGTCTACTCGACGATCTACTTCGAGGGCGGCCGCACCGCGCAGCTGTCGGTCAACTGGAGCGACGAGTCGTTCCGCAAGATGACCACGCGCGTGACGATCTGGGGCACGCAGGGCCGCATCTACGCGGACCGGCAGGAGTGCCAGGTGTTCCTCCGCGACGACGCACCGCTGCCCGAGGGCTACCGGCACGGCTGGAACATCCGCTACACCACCGACATGACCCCGCCGGTGTGGTTCTACATCCGTGGCGAGGAGTACTCCGCCCAGCTCGACTACTTCGTCCAGCGAATCAAGGCGGGCGGAGCCGACAACGTCAATTCGTTCCGCAGCGCGGCGATGACCGACGCGGCGATCGCCGCGATCATCGCGGACGCCGAAGGGCGCGGGGCGGTCTCCAAGGAGCCCGCCCCGGCCGCGCGCAAGCGCGGACTGTGGTCGGTGCTCTCGCGCTGACCCGACGACCCGACGCCCCCCCGAACCCACTCCGGCACCCATACGACATGGATCGACTCCTCTTCGGCGACAACCAGTTCTTCGGCGTGAACCACATGTCCGAGGAGAAGGCCCGCGCGCAGTCCATGCGCTTCCAGGACACCCGGGCCATCATCGACGTGCTGGACATCGCGCACGCCGAGGGCATCCGGACCTTCATGTGCACCACGCACGACCGGATCGCCGAGGTCTGCGACCACATGCGCGCGAACCCCGAGCGCTACGCCGACTACCTCTTCTATCCGTGCATGCCGTACGCGCACAAGTACGCGAACGCGGTGACCGAGCACGGGATGCTCGGCGCGGTGAAGAAGTTCCTGCCGAGCGAGGGCCTGTTCGACGCCGCGATCCGCGGCGGCATGTCGCTCGCGAAGAAGGACATCGAGGGCCTGACCACGCTGCTGGTCGACGCCGAGATGAAGATGTTCCAGGGTCTGAACACCCCGGTGATCTTCCTGCAGAACGTCGTGGTCGACCTGCTGCTCGGGCTGAAGTTCAAGGACGCGTTCCGCATCTTCGCGCAGCACGTGCGCGACCGGTACGGCGCCGAGCCGGGCTTCATCACGATGAACATGCCGATGCTGCTCGACGTGCTCGAGGACGTCGGCGTCGAGAACCCGATCGTCTGCTCGAACATCAACAAGATCGGCTTCCGCATGTGCGGCGGCTTCGAGGCCTACGCCCGCGCGCTGGAGCGCCGCAAGTTCCGCGCGATCGCGATGTCGGTGTTCGCCTCGGGCGCGATCCCCTCGAACGAGGCGATCCAGTGGATCTGCGAGCAGCCTCAGATCGCGTCGATCGTGTTCGGCGCGTCGAGCCGCGGCAACATCCGCAACACGCGCGAGCTGGTCGACCGCTACTGGCCGGCGCCCGCGTCCGCCCGGCCGCCGCTGGCCGCCATCGCCTGACGTGGGGTCCGTCCCCGTGATGCGCGTCGCCGGGGCGCCGCTGCGCCGACTCCGCGTGCTCTACGCGACCGCGGAGTCCCACCCCACCTACCGCCCCGACGTCCGCGTGCTGTTCGGCGAGTCGCTGCCCGCCGCGGGCATCGACGTCGACCTGATGGCGGTGGTCGAGGGCGCGTGGCCGCCGCCGGCCTGGAGCGGCGGCCGTGCGTTCCTCGTGCACGCGCCGTCGCGGCTGCGCGCGATGCTCTCCGACCTCGGGCAGCAGCTGTCGCTGCTGCGCCGCGTGCGCGGCGGCTACGACGCGCTGGTGGTGCGGGACAAGCCGGTGCTCGGTGCGATCGGCTGGGTCGCGGCGCGGCTCGCCGGCGTGCCGTTCTGCTACTGGATGTCGTTTCCGCTGCCCGAGCACCACCTGTGGCTGTCGCGGCAGCGGGACGGCCGGATCGGTGCGAAGCGCCGCGCCTGGCTGCGCCTGCGCGGCACCCTCGGGCTCGCGGTGCTCCGCCACCTGCTGGTGCCGCGCGCCGACTGGTTGTTCGTGCAGACGACCGCGATGGAGACCGCGCTGCGCGAGGCCGGCACGCTGCGCCATGAACGCGTGTCGCCGGTACCGATGGGCGTCGACGTCGAAGGCGTGCCGCCGGCGGCCGAGGCGCTGCCCGAGGCGCTGCGTGGCCGCACGATGGCGGTGTACCTCGGCACGCTCGACCGCTACCGGCGGCCGGACCTGCTGGTCGACGCCGCGCGCATCGTCGCGAAGACGGTGCCGGGCTTCACGATGCTGGTCATCGGCGAGGCCGACGAGCCCACCGACATCGGCTGGCTGCCGCGCTATGCGCAGCAGACCGGCGCCGGCGACTGCGTGCACTTCACCGGCCGCCTCGGCTACCGGCAGGCGCTCGCGCTAGCGCGGCACGCGGTGGTCGGCGTCTCGCAGATCCCGCGCTCGCCATCAACCGAGGTCGGTTCGCCGACGAAGGCGGTGGAGTATCTCGCCTGCGGGATGCCGGTCGTGTGCAACGACCAGCCCGATCAGGCCTACGTCGTGCGCGAGAGCGGCGGCGGCTGGCTGTGCGAGTTCTCGGCCGAGGGCATCGCCGCGTCGCTGCTCGAGGCGCTCGCCGATCCCGCCGAGGCCCGCCGCCGGGCCGAGCGCGGCCGGACCTGGGTCGCCGAGCACCGCGCCTACCGCGTGCTCGGCGCGCTGGTCGCCGAGCGGATCACCGCGGTCGCGCGGGTCAACGAACCGGTTCGCAGCGCGTGAAGGTCTGCTCGGTGGAGTACCGCTTCGCGTCGTAGAGCGCGGGGCGGTTCGCCGGCCGGGCCGGCAGGTGGGTCAGCCACTCCTTGAACGCGTTCTTCGCGCCGAACGGGCGGAACGGCGGCGGCTCGTCCTTGCCGGCGTTCTCCTCGATCGTCAGCACGACCTCGCCGGTGGCCTTGCGGCCGTCGAGCCGCCACTTGATGTGCGGCTCGGAGACGCTGTAGTCGGCCACCTCGACCGGCAGCGGCTCGCGCCGGGCGGCGAACAGTCCGAGCTCCCGGTCGAGCGCGAACGCGAGGATCAGGCCGCGCGCGCTCCACAGGCAGCTCGCCGGCGCGGTGTAGTCGTTGACCAGCGCGAGGTCGGGACCGCAGAAGCCCTGGACGATGCCGCCGTCGCGCGTCGCGCCATGCGGGACGAAGTACGTCCACGATGCGTCGAGCGCCCGCATCGCGCGGCCCGGCGAGACCGCGCCCGGCGACAGCGACTGCGCGACCAGCAGCGGCACCGACACCGCCATCCGATAGCAGATGCTGCGGCCGAAGAGCGGCGCGCCCTTGGGCCCGATCATGTACTGGTAGAAGCCGACCATCTGCCGGTTCGAGTCGCGGATGAACGCCGGGTCGAAGGACGGGTCGACTCGATCGATCCAGAACATCAGGTACTGCATCGCCCAGGCGTTGTAGTAGTCGACGGTGGTGCCGTCGGCGATCCAGCCGCCGCCGACCGACAGCGCCTTGAACTCCCGCCAGAACCGCTGGGTGACGATCTGGTCGCAGCAGACATCCTCGCCGAGCGACAGCAGCACGCGCTCGACGAGCACCGGGATCAGCTGCCAGTTGCCCTCGTAGGCATACACGGCGAGCGCCCGCCGCAGCCACGCCGAGACACGATCCTTCTCGGCTCGGTCGAGTCCCGCCCAGATCCGGTCGCGGGTCAGCCAGACACCGAGCGCGACGTCACCCGACTCGAACAGACGCTGGCTGGTGTTGGTGATCACGCCCCAGTACTCGGGGCCGTCGCGGTCGGTGCCGGCCAGCAGGCCCTCGCGCAGCATCGCCGTCAGCGACACGCGGCGACCGCCGACCTCGAGCTCGTCGGGCCGGCCCGATGCGAGCCACGCGGCGGCCAGCGGGAAGAAGCGGGCGAAGCCTTCGAGGCCGTCGCTGCGGCGGCCATTGCTGCTCGGCGTGCCCGGCCAGTTCGCCCGCGCACCCATCGGCGAGCGGTAGTTGACGAAGCCCTCGAGCAGGTAGAGGAACGCGTCCTCGTAGGATCGTGTGGGCACATCGCCGTCGCGCGGCGCGAAGGCCTCGCGCAGCGCGGCGTCGGTGACCGTGCGCGTGGCGACCGGCGCGGTGCGCTCCGCCCACCCCTCGATGCCGGTGCGGTGCGCGTACCAGCGCTGGCCGGCGAAGACGATCGCGCCCGCGACCAGCGCGAGCACCCCCAGGCGTACGAGCACTCGCCTCACGTCGTCCTCCGCTTCGAGTCGATGCGCTGCCCGAGATGGCCGGCCAGCCGCAGCGCGAGCTGCACGATGGTCAGCGTGGGGTTGGCGTGCCCCGCGCTCGGGAAGACCGACGAGCCGCAGACATAGAGGTTCTGCAGGCCGTGGATGCGGCAGTCGCGATCGACGACGCCGGTCTTCGGGTCGTCGCTCATCCGCGTGCCGCCCATGTGGTGGTTGCCGATCTGCTCGTCCCACGCCGGGAAGTCGGCGTCGTCGGCGAGCCAGGGCTCGAGCCTCGCGCGTCCGAGCCCGGTCCTGGTGAGCCATTCGCCGAACATCAGCACGGTCTGCCGCGCGGTGTGCTTCTCGAGCTCGGAGTACTTCCAGCGGAGCTCCACGCGCGGGATCCCGAGCGGATCGAGCCTCGTGCCGAGCCGCACCTGGTTCGACTCGCGCGGTGCCTGCTCCCACGCCGCGCGGATCCGCAGGCCGCAGGCGAGCCGCATCTGCACCGCGCGTGCCGCCCACTTGCCGAGCCGCGGTGCGACGCAGGCGAGGTCGGCGACCAGCTGCTTCGTGCCGTCGTAGTTCGTCGGCTCGATCCGCAGGCCGCAGTTCAGGATGCCGCGTTCGCGGATCGCCTTCTCGGTCGGCGCGACGTAGGTGCGCCCGCGACGGTCGGGATCGAGCCGCGGATCGCCCACCACCAGCGCGTCGCCGACGGTGAAGTGCGGATGCTCCATGAAGTACTTGCCGAGCGAGGTCGGGTCGCGGACCACACGGCCCTCGTTGCGGACGTTCGACCACAGCAGCCTCCGCGAGTTCTCGACGCCGCCCGCGCACAGCACCACCCATGGCGCCTTGAGCACGTCGCGCCGCCCCTCCGGGTCGGCGATCTCGACGGCGACGATGCGGCCGTCGCGCTCGACGAGATTCGTGACGCAGGTGTTCAGCGCCACGTGCATCAGCCGCGAGGCCGCCACGTGGGCGCGGTACTTCAGCTTGAAGCTGATCGGCGGCGAATAGACGAAGTGCACGTGCGACAGCATGTCGCCGAGCGGGCGATCGGGCGGGAAGCCGCCGAGCTCCAGGATCTCGCTCGCGCGCGCGAGATGCGGCTCGATGTCGCCGCGGCCGATCGGCCAGGCCCCCGGCACGCCCTCGACCTTGTCGCGGAAGTCCCAGGCCTCGAGCCGGCGGCTGAATCCGCCCCAGTGGTTCGAGCAGCCGCCGAAGTAGCGCAGCCGGTTGACGTCGAGCTGGAAGGCCTGCGGGCCGACGATGTCGCCGGAGAAGAAGGCCTGCGAGGCCTCGTCGTAGTACTCGCCGCCCGCCTCGAGCACGAGGGTCGACAGGCCGCGGCGCTCGAGCTCGAGCGCGATCGACATGCCGGCAGGGCCGCTGCCGATGACGAGGACGTCGGTCGTGCGGAACGATCCGACGATCTGGCGGGGATGTTCGAGCAGCATCGGTCGGGGCTCGGACAGGACGTCGACGGCGCGACCGGCTCAGCGGTCGTCGCGGTGGAGGAGCCAGCGGCCGCCGCGGCGGGCGCTGCCGGCGGGCGTGCGCG
>JBAXJZ010000008.1:0-24473 GCA_037137595.1 Burkholderiales bacterium
ATCAGGGCATCGACGATGCGGTCGCGCGCCGTTCCGGTGGGCGGCGGCGCGGACCTGATGGCCCGTCTCGTCGCACCGAAGCTCGCCGAGGCGCTCGGCCAGCCGGTGATCGTCGAGAACAAGCCCGGTGCCAGTGGCCAGATCGCCGCGCAGCAGGTGGCGCGCGCGGCGCCCGACGGCACGCAGCTGCTGTTCGACGCGTCGTCCTACGCGGTGAACCCGTCGCTGTTCCCCAAGCTGCCCTACGACACCGATGCCGCCTTCGCGCCGCTCGCCGTGGTCGCGCTCTTCCCGAACGTGCTGGTCTGCACGCCGGGCTTCGAGGCGAAGACCGTGGCCGACGTGATCCGGATGGCCAAGGCGAGCCCCGGCAAGATCGCCTACGCATCGTCCGGCAACGGCTCGGCGCAGCACCTCGCCGGCGCGCTCTTCGAGCAGCGCGCGGGCGTGGAGCTGCTGCACGTGCCCTACCGCGGCGGCGGCCCCGCGCTCAACGACGTCATGGGCGGGCAGGTGCCGCTCTTCTTCGCGAACGTCGCGTCCTCGCTGGGGCACATCCAGTCGGGCAAGCTGCGCGCGCTGGGCGTGACCGCGCCGCTGCGCACCCGCGCGCTGCCCGCCGTGCCGTCGATCGCCGAGTCGGGCGTGAAGGGTGTCGAGGTGTTCGAGTGGAATCCGATCGTCGCGCCCGCCGGCATCGGAGCGGACACGAAGGCCACGCTCGTCGCCGCGATCCGCCGCGCCCTCGGCGACCCCGAGGTGGTCGGCCGGATCCGGCAGCTGTCGGGCGAGGTGTTCGACAACGCGGGCGAGGCCGCGGTGACCGGGTTCCTCAAGGCGCAGCAGGCGCAGTGGGGCCGGCTGGTGCGCGAACGGAAGATCACCGCGGCATGAGCGGCCCGGTGGGCGAGGACGTCACCGAGGGCGGCGTCACCGACGACGGTGTCGCCCGCACCGCGGGCTGGGACGCCCACGTCCACGTCTTCGACGCCGCCGCGCCCACCGTCCCCGGCCACTACGCGCCGCCGCACCGGCCGCTCGCCGCGATCGAGGCGCAGGCCGCGCGGCTCGGCGTCTCGCGGCTGGTGATCGTGCAGCCCAGCGTCTACGGCACCGACCATGCGGTGATGCTGCGTGCGCTCGCCGACGGCGGCGGCCGTCATCGCGGCGTCGCGGTGCTCGATGCGTCGGTGGACGACGCGACGCTGGACACGCTGCACGCGGCCGGCGTGCGCGCCGCGCGCTTCAATCGCGTCTCGCCGGTGGGGCATGGCGGCGATCCGGCGCGCGACTTCGCGGCGCTCGCCCCGCGCCTCGCCGAGCGCGGCTGGCACCTGCAGTGGTACGCGCGCGCCGAGGAGCTCGCCGCGATCGCCGCGCTGCACGCGCGCCGCGACGGCCCGGTCGCCGTGCTCGACCACCTCGCCGGCCTGCGTGCGGACCTGCCCGCCGACGACCCGGCCTGGGACGCGCTCGCGCGGCTGGCCGGCGCGGGCGCGTGGGTGAAGCTCTCGGGCTGGTACCGGCTCGGCGCCGACGCACCCTGGGACGCGCTGCACGACGCCATCCGCCGCGTGGCCGGGCACCTCGGCGACCGCCTGGTCTGGGGCTCGGACTGGCCGCACACCAGCTACGCACCGGGCACCGAACCCGAGTACGCGGCCACGCTGCGGCCGGTGATCGACGCGCTGGGCGAGGCGGCCGCGCGCCGGATCGTCGACGGCGCGGGTCGGCTCTACGCCTGAACGATCGGCCTGCGGGCCGAGGCGTCCGCGACGCCGCGCAGGCGCGGCGGCCCGCTGCGCCTCCGCCCGCCGCGCCCTCAGCGCCAGTCGATCTCGTGCCGCGTGGTGAGCGGTCCGATCCGCGCCTGCACCGTCGCCGCCACGTCCGCGCGTCGGGCCTCGGGCACGCCCTCGACCGACACCGTTATCAGCGAGCCGTGGACCGGATGTGCGCCGACGTCCACCTTCAGGCCGGGCAGCGCGAGGTCGGCGAGCATCCGCTCGACCACCCGGCGCGCCGCGTCCCAGCGCAGCGCCGGCTTGAACACCTTGCCCACGCCGGTGAGCGGCATCGGGTCCACCACGTGGATCGCGACCGGCACCGCCGCGCGCTCGGGCGTGCGCTCGCGGACGAAGTCCGTCAGCGCGGTCGTGTCGACCGTCACGCCCGGCTTGGTCTGCACGTAGGCCACCGGCAGCTCGCCCGCGTAGACGTCGGGCTGGCCGACCATCGCGGCCAGCGCCACCGTGGGGTGCGAGAACAGGATCTCCTCGATCGGCTGCGGATCGATGTTGTGGCCGCCGCGGATCACCAGGTCCTTCGCGCGGCCGGTGATCCACAGGTAGCCCTCGGCATCGAGCCGGCCGAGGTCGCCGCTGTTGACCCAGCCGGGGTCCACGAACGCGTCCCTGTTGTGGCGTTCGCTCTTGTAGCCACTGAAGCAGCCCGGGCCCGCCATCGCGACGACGCCGATCTCGTCGGTCGCGCAGTCGGCGCTCGCACGGCCGTCGGCGCCGATCTTCACCACGCGCACGCGGCTGTAGGGCACCGGATGGCCCACCGAGCCGAGCCGGATCGGCCGGTCCTGGTAGGAAATGGTGTGCACCGACGCGGTCTCGGTCATGCCGTAGACCTCGAGCACCGGCCAGCCGAAGCGCTCGGTGTAGGCGCGGCCCACCGCGACCGGGATGGCCGAGCCGCCGGCGGACACGCGCTTGACCGACGACGCGTCCACGCCCTCCATCGGCGCGTTCAGCGCCGCGGTGAGCACGGTGGGCACGCCGGAGAAGGTGCTGGGACGGTAGGTCTCGACCAGCTTCCACACGTTGCGCTGCGCGGCCGGGCTGCGCCAGCCCGCGGGCGTGAGCACCGTGAGGCAGCCGCCCGCCGACAGCCAGGCGAGGCCCTGCGTCAGCGCGCCGCCCACATGGAAGAGCGGCAGGCCGAACAGCACCGTGTCGCCGCGGTCGATCCGCAGCATCAGCCCGCAGACCCAGGCCTGGTAGACCTGGTTCGCGTGCGTGTGCCGCACCAGCTTCGGCGTGCCGGTGGTGCCGCCGGTGTGGAAGTAGGCGGCGGTGTCGTCGGGCCGGATCGTGCGGCCGCTGGCCAGGCCGTCGGCGCGCTGCACGGCGAGCAGCGCGTCGAAGTCGTAGATGGGCGCGAGGCCGTCGGCGGTCGCGGGGATCGGGTCGCCCGCCTTCACCGGCGTCGCGGTGGCCACCGACGCCCCGCCCACGACGACGATCGCCGCGAGGTCGGGCATCTCGGCGCGGATCCGCTGCACCTTCTCCCAGATGTCGACGCCCGGCGTCGGGCCGAGCGCGACCAGCACCCGGGTCTCGGCCGCCCGCAGGATCTCCACCAGCTGGTAGACCTCGAGCAGCGGGTTCACCGGGTTCGCGATGCCCGCGGCCTCGGCGCCGTAGAGCGTGTAGAACGCCTGGGGCAGCAGCGGCAGCAGCAGGCTCGTGGTGTCGGTGCTCGAGACGCCGATCGCGTTCAGCGCGTTGGCCGCCTGCGTGACCCGCGCGAAGAACTGCGCGTGGCTGAAGACGATCGGCGGCTCGACCGGGTCGGCGTTCGGCAGGAAGCGGATCGCCGGCGCGTCGGGGTTCGCGGCCGCGCCCAGGCGCAGCGCCTCGTAGGTGCTACGGGCGGCGATGCGCTCGGACCAGGGCGTCGCCTCGAAGGCACGCAGGGCCTCGGGGGTCGACAGGTCGGGCCAGTCCGGACCGATGATCCGGTCGAGCAGGTGCGGGCGGTTCACGGTGGTCTCCTCGGTGGCGGCGCTCGGGCGCCGTCGGGCGGGTCGGCGGATGCTCGCCGGCCGCGCGCGCGGCGTCAATCGGGGCGCGGGACGACTCAGCGGGCCGCCGCGAAGGCCGCGCGCTCCAGCGCCTCGCGGTGCTCGGGCGCCGCGATGCCGATCAGCGCGCGGGCGCGCTCGGCGATCGACAGCCCGCGCAGCCGCACCGAGCCGTATTCGGTGACGACGTGGTCGACGTCACTGCGCGGCGTGGTCACCGGCCCGTTCAGCGACGCGACGATGCGCGTGCGTCGCGCCTCGCCCTGCGTGGCCGGCAGCGCGATCACCGAGACGCCGCCCTCGGAGAGCCGCGTGCCGCGGACGAACTCCACCTGCCCGCCGATGGTGCCGATGTAGCGGTGTCCCGCGGCCTCGGCGTTCACCTGGCCGGAGAGGTCGACCTCGAGGGCCGAGTTGATCGAGAAGAGCCGGCGCACCTTCGCGAGCACCAGCGGACCGTGCGTGTACGACGGGCGTCGCACCGCCACGCGCGGGTTGTCGTGCACGAAGCGGAAGAGCCGCTCGGTGCCGATCAGCAGGCCGGTGACCGAGACGCCGACGTCGATGCCCTTGTGCGCGTCGTCGATCGCGCCGGCCTCGATCAGGTCGACCACGCGGTCGCTCATCATCCCGGACTGGAATCCGAGCCCGCGGCGGTCGACCAGGCGCGCGAGCACCGCATCGGGCAGCGCGCCGATGCCCAGCTGCAGCGTGGCGCGATCGGGCACCAGCGCGGCGACGTGGTCGGCGATCCGCGCCTCGGTCTCGCCGGCCGCGGGCCAGCGCGACTCCACCAGCGGGCGGTCGACCTCGACGACGGCGTCGAAGTCCGACAGCGCGAGGGTGTGCTCGGCGCGCACCGCGGGCGCCCGCCGGTTGACCTCGGCGATCACGCAGCGCGCGCGCGGGATCAGCGCGAGCGACGTGTCGTGCGCGGCGCCCAGCGTCACGCGGCCCGACGCATCGGGCGCGCTCACCTGCACCATCACCACGTCGGCGCGCAGGTCGCCGTCGGCGGCGAGCCGGTCGCTGTCGCCGTAGTGGGTCGGCACGATGTCCATCGCGCCCGAGGCGGCGAGCGCGCGCGTGCCCGAGGTCACCGCCGTCGCACGGAAGCGCAGCGCGTCGGCGTGCTCGGGGCGGAAGGTGTCCGACATCACGGTGAACAGCAGCACCGTGATGTCCTTCAGGTCGTGCCGCTGCGCGACCAGCGCGCCCGACAGCGTGGTCGGCTCGCCGCATCCCTGGCCGACGAAGACGGTGTCGCCGGGACGGATCCAGCGGGCGAGGTCGATCGAGGCGGGGTCGAGGCGGACGGGGTGGGGCATGGCGGGGCGGGGCGATCGGGCAGGAGGCCGATCCTACTTGACGCCGGCGACGTGGCCCCTCGGCCATTCCGGACGCCGTGCGACGCAGCGTCGAGGTCGGGCTCGCGGATCGGGACGCCCGACGGTTGCGAATCGGGATGTGATATGGGAATATGGGTCCTCAGGATGGTTGGATGGCTCAGGATGAAGACCACGCTCGAACTCGACGACGATCTCCTGCGCCGCGCCAAGCAGGCGGCACTCGATCGCGACACCACCTTGCGCGCCATCGTCGAGGAAGCGCTGCTGCTGGCACTCGGTCGGCCGACGGCCCCCGTGCCGATCCGCACGGTCGTGTGGCCTCCGCGGCCGGTCGACGGTCGAGCGCCGGCCGCCGATGACGCGACCGACTGGCTCGCCGAGATCAAGCGGGTGCGCTACGGCGCGTCGGACGGGCACGAGGCAGGCGGCGTGAAGGCACCCGCCCGGGCGAAGTCGAGGAAGCGCCGATGATCGCGGTCGACACCAACGTGCTCGTCTACGCGCATCGCAGTTCCGAGCCTCGCCATCAGGCGGCCCGCACGGCGCTCGACCGGCTGTCGTTCGCGACCGGCGGCTGGGCGATCCCCTGGCCCTGCGTCCACGAGTTCGTCGCGGTCGTCACCCGTCCCTCGTCCGGCGTGCGGGCCACGCCGGTGGCGATCGCATTCGACGCGCTCGATGCCTGGTTGAGCCACCCTGGATGCAGAGTGATCGGCGAGTCCGGCTCGCACCTCGACCTCTGGCGCGCGCTCGTCGAGCGGGCTGGCGTCACGGGCGGCGCGGTCCACGACGCACGCATCGCCGCGATCTGTCTCGGTCATGGGGTGACGGAACTCTGGACCTGCGACCGGGACTTCGCGAGGTTCCCGGACCTGCGCACGCGCGACCCGCTGGTCCCTTCCCTGCACGAGCCGACCGTAACGGGCTATCAGGTCGTCAGCACGTCCGCGCCGACGCCGCCTCCGGCCACCGCCTTCCGCGCCCCCTCGAAGCGCATCACCCCGTCGTCGGCGATCTCCGCGCCGATCGTGCGCCGCTCGAGCAGGTAGTCCTGCTCGGCCCGCCACGGCGCGGCCGCGCCCTGCCGCGGCAGCCGGTCCATCGCGCGCTGGAAGTAGCCCGACGAGAAGTCGATGAACGGATCGGTGGCGACGTCGCCGGGCCGCGGCCGCGGCACCGCCCAGCGCGCGCCCTCGCGCTCGGTCTTCAGGATCAGCCGGCAGATCCAGTCGGCCACCAGGTCCGCGCGCAGCGTCCACGACGCGTTGGCGTAGCCGAAGATCATCGCGAGGTTCGGCACGTCCGACAGCATGATGCCGCGGTAGGGCATGTGGTCGTGCGCGACCACCGGGCGGCCGTCGACCACCGGCGCGATGCCGGCGAGCAGCTTCAGTTCCAGCCCGGTGGCGGTGACGATGACGTCGGCGTCGAGGTGCGCGCCCGAGCGCAGCCGGATGCCGGTCTCGTCGAAGGTCTCGACGTGGTCGGTGGCCACCGACGCGCGGCCCTCGCGGATCGCGCGGAAGAAGTCGCCGTCGGGCACCAGGCACAGCCGCTGCTCCCAGGGCCGGTAGCGCGGCTTGAAGTCGCGCTCGACGTCGTAGCCCGGCGGCAGCCGGCGGCCGGCCCACTCGAGCAGCTTCGCGCCCACCTTGTCCGGCCAGCGCCGGCACGCGCGGAACACCCAGCGGCCCATGCGCACGTT
This sequence comes from Burkholderiales bacterium, assembly GCA_037137595.1. GTDB lineage: Bacteria > Pseudomonadota > Gammaproteobacteria > Burkholderiales > Burkholderiaceae_E > UBA4615. The sequence continues at coordinate 6,869 of JBAXJZ010000008.1, forward strand.
CTTCGCGCGGATCACGCGGTGGCGCATCGCCGGCGGCAGCACGCGGCCGAGCAGCTTCGCGATCGGGTCCTCGCCGGGCATCGCGAGGATCCACGACGGCGAGCGCTGCAGCATCGTCACGTGCGCGGCGTCCTTCGCCATCGCCGGCACCAGCGTGACCGCGGTGGCGCCGCTGCCGATCACCACCACGCGCTTGCCGCGCCAGTCGAGGTCGGCCGGCCAGAACTGCGGATGGACGATGCGGCCGCGGAAGCGCTCGCGGCCCGGGAACTCGGGGTCGTGGCCGCGTTCGTAGTCGTAGTAGCCGCTGGCCATCACGACGAAGCCCGCAGTGAGGGTGGTGCGGCCGCCGTCGGCGAGGCCCACCTCGACGGTCCATCGCGCGTCCCGCGACGACCACGACAGGCCGGTGACCCGGTGGCCGTAGCGGATCAGCGTGTCGAGCCCGGCCTCGCGCGCGGTGTCGCGCAGGTAGGTCATGATCGACGCGCCGTCGGCGATGGAGCGCGCGTCCGGCCAGGGCCGGAAGCCGAAGCCGAACGTGAACATGTCCGAGTCCGAGCGGATGCCGGGATAGCGGAACAGGCTCCAGGTCCCGCCGAGCTCATGGCGCGCCTCCAGGATCGCGAAGCGCTTGCCGGGGCAGCGGGTCTTCAGGTGCCAGCCGGTGCTCAGGCCGGAGATGCCGGCGCCGACGACCAGCACGTCGAGGTGTTCGGGGGCCATGGCCGGGGTGCGCAGCGCTCGCTCGGACGGGGAGTCGATCGTAACCCGAGCGACCCGACACCGGTGTACGGTCGCGCCGTCCACGGCCGCGCTTCGCGGTACGGCCGCGGGCGGCGCGGGGCGCCGCGCGATTCACCGTCCGGCGAGTCGGGCCATGCCCCGGCCGCCGCGCCGTGGGCGTATCCTCCATCGCTCCCCCGGATCCCCGCTCCCATGACCTGGTCGATCGTCGCCCGCGATCCCGCCACCGGCGCCTTCGGCGTCGCGGTCGCGACCCGTTTCTTCGCCGTGGGCGCGCTCTGCGCCCATGCGGACGGTGGCGTCGGCGCGCTCGCCACGCAGGCGCTGATCAATCCCACCTTCGGACCGCGCGGCCTTCGGCTGCTGCGCGAGGGGCTCGACGCGCGGACGGTGGTCGACGCGCTGGTCGCCTCGGACCCGGGCCGCGGCTCGCGGCAGCTCCACCTGATGGACGCACACGGCGGGCCGGCCGCGCACACCGGCGCGGACTGCGTGCCCTGGTGCGGCCACACGCTGCGCGACGGGTTCTCGGTGGCGGGCAACATGCTCGCCGGACCGCAGGTGATCGAGGAGACCGCGCGCGCCTTCGAGGCCGGTTCGGCGCTGGCCTTCCCGCGCCGGTTGATCGAGGCGCTGAAGGCCGGCGAGGCGGTGGGCGGCGACAAGCGCGGCAAGCAGTCGGCCGCGCTGCGGATCCACACCACCGAGGAGTATCCGGCGCTCGACCTGCGGGTGGACGACCATCCGGACCCGCTCGCCGAGCTCGAGCGGCTGGAGGCGGTGAGCCGCGAGCGCTTCGTGTTCTTCGCGCGGTTCTTCGCCACCCGTGCGAACCCGGGCGGCGTCTTCGACCGCGCGGTGATCGAGGCCGGCATCGAGGCCGGCATCGCCGCGGCCCGGGCGGCCGCGCAGGGCGACGGAGGCGCCTCGCGGTGACGCCGCTGCTGGAGGTGTCGGACCTGCGTGTGGCCTTCGACACGCCGCGCGGCACCGCGCGCGCGGTCGACGGCGTGGACTTCGCGCTCGGCCGCGGCGAGACGCTGTGCGTGGTCGGTGAGTCGGGTTGCGGCAAGTCGGTGACCGCGCTGTCGATCATGGGCCTGGTGCCGCAGCCGCCGGCGCGCGTCTCCGGCTCGATCCGCTTCGAGGGCCGCGAGCTGCTCGGCCTGCCGCGCCGCGAGCTCGCGGACCTGCGCGGCGACCGGCTGGCGATGATCTTCCAGGAGCCGATGACCTCGCTGAACCCGGCGTTCACCGTCGGTACCCAGCTCGGCGAGGTGCTGCAGCGGCACCGCGGGATGGACGCCGCGCGCGCCCGCGAGGCCGCGATCGAGATGCTGCGGCGGGTGCGGATCCCCGCGCCCGAGAAGCGCGTGGACGAGCATCCGCACCGGATGTCGGGCGGCATGCGCCAGCGGGTGATGATCGCGATGGCGCTGCTGTGCGAGCCCGCACTGCTGATCGCCGACGAGCCCACCACCGCGCTCGACGTGACGATCCAGGCGCAGGTGCTGCAGTTGATGCGCGGGCTGCGCGAGGAGACCGGCACCTCGATCGTGCTGATCACGCACGACCTCGGCGTGGTGGCCGAGATGGCCGATCGCGTCGCGGTGATGTACGCCGGCCAGGTCGTCGAGCAGGCGCCGGTGGCCGCGCTCTTCGCGATGCCGCAGCATCCGTACACCGTGGGACTGATGGGCGCGATCCCGTCGGTGGACGCGCCGCGCGCACGGCTCGCCGCGATCGACGGCATGGTGCCCGCGGCCACGGCGATGCCCGCCGGCTGCCGCTTCGCCGCGCGCTGCCCGTTCGCCGACGCGCACTGCCGCGAGCAGGCGCCGCCGCTCGCGGAGGTGGAGCCGGGGCACTGGTCGCGCTGCTGGAAGGCGCCGCTGCAGGCGCTCGCGGCCACGCTGCCGCCGCTCGCGGAGGCCGCGTCGTGAGCGTCGCGTCGTGAGCGCCGCGTCGAGTCCGGCGTCGAGCGGCGCATCGGCGGCGCCGTCGTCGGCGGTCGCATCGGCCGCTTCGGCCGCGGCATCGCCCCCCGCGCTGCGCGCCGAGGGCCTGGTCAAGCACTTCCCCGTGCGCACCGGCCTCTTCGGCCGCGCCGCCGCGCACGTGCGCGCGGTCGACGGCGTGTCCTTCGAGGTGGCCGCGGGCGAGACCTTCGCGATCGTCGGCGAATCGGGCTGCGGCAAGTCCACGGTCGCGCGGCTGCTGCTGCGGCTGATCGAGCCCGACGCCGGCCGCGTGGCGCTCGGCGGCGACGACCTGCTCGGCGCCGACCCCGCCGCGCTGCGCCGGTTGCGCGGCCGCATCCAGCTCGTCTTCCAGGACCCCTACGGCTCGCTCAACCCGCGGATGACCGCCGGCGACGCGCTCGCCGAGCCGCTGATGCTGCACGGCACGGGCGATGCCGCGTCGCGCACCGCGCGGGTGGGCGAGCTGCTCGCGCAGGTGGGCCTGCGGCCCGAGGCCGCGCGCCGCTATCCGCACGAGTTCTCGGGCGGCCAGCGCCAGCGCCTGGCGATCGCACGCGCGCTCGCCGCCGGCCCGCAGGTCATCGTCTGCGACGAGCCGGTCTCGGCGCTCGACGTCTCGATCCAGGCGCAGATCCTGAACCTGCTGGGCGAACTGCAGCGCCGGCTGGGCCTGGCCTACGTGTTCATCTCGCACGACCTCGCCGTGGTCCGACAGGTGGCGACCGGCCTGGGCGTGATGTACCTCGGCCGCTTCGTCGAGACCGGCCCCGCGCCCGCGGTCTTCGAGGCGCCGAAGCATCCGTACACCCGCGCGCTGCTGGCCGCGGTGCCGGTCCCCGACCCGGGCGCCGCACGCGAGCGCGGCCCCGTGGTGGCCGGCGACGTGCCGAGCCCGCTTGCGCCGCCGCCCGGCTGCACCTTCCACACGCGCTGCCCGCACGCCGACGAGCGCTGCCGCACCGAGGTGCCGACGCTGCAGCCCGCCGGCGACGGCACGTCCGTCGCCTGCTGGCACTGGACCCGGATCGCGCCGCCCGCCTCGACGCGGCCGGCGCGCCGCGCCCCCGACGACGCGCTCGCGCGGCTGCAGGCCGCGTTCGCGAAGTGAACCGCTCCACCGCACGATCGAACGAACCGAGACATTCCGCAGGAGAACCCACGATGCCCCCGTTTCCCGCCCTGAAGTCCGTCGTCGCCGCGCTGGCCCTGGCGCTGGCCGGCACGGCGAGCGCGCAGACCACGCTGCGCATCGGCCTCGCCGAGGACCCCGACGCGCTCGACCCGACGATGGGCCGCACCTACGTCGGCCGGATCGTCTTCGCGTCGATGTGCGACAAGCTCTTCGACATCGACGAGAAGCTGAACATCGTCCCGCAGCTCGCGCTCTCGCACGAGACCTCGGCCGACGGCAGGACCGTCACGATCAAGCTGCGCTCCGGCGTGAAGTTCCACGACGGCGAGCCCTTCGACGCGGCCGCGGCCAAGTTCAGCCTCGACCGGCACCTGTCGATGCAGGGCTCGTTCCGCCGCGCCGAGATCTCGCAGATCGACAGCGTGTCCGTGGTCGATCCGACGACGATCCGCCTCGCCCTCAAGACGCCGTTCTCGCCGCTGATCGCGCAGCTCACCGACCGCGCCGGCATGATGGTGTCCCCGAAGGCCGCGACCGCGATGGGCGACAAGTTCGGCAACGCGCCGGTGTGCGCGGGCCCGTACCGGTTCGTCGAGCGCGTCGCTCAGGACCGCATCGTGGTCGACCGCTTCCCGGACTACTGGGACAAGTCGAAGGTGACGATCGACCGGATCGTCTACCGGTCGATCCAGGATTCGACGGTGCGGCTCGCGAACCTCAAGTCGGGCCAGCTCGACCTGATCGAGCGCACGCTCGCCACCGACATCGCCGACATCGAGAAGGACAAGCGCCTGAAGCTCGCCAAGGGCTTCGAGCTCGGCTACCAGGGCGTGACGATCAACGTCGCCAACGGCGAGAAGGCGAACAACCCGCTCGGCAAGGACGCCCGCGTGCGCCGCGCGCTGGAGCTGTCGATCGACCGCGACGCGATCGACAACGTGGTGTTCAACGGCGTGCAGAGCCCGAACAACCAGTGGGTGAACCCGCAGAACCCGTACTACCAGTCGAAGTTCCCGACGCCCAAGCGCGACGTGGCGCGCGCCAAGGCGCTGCTCGCCGAGGCCGGCGTGAAGCCGCCGCTGACGCTCGACTTCATGGTGCCGAACAACCCCGAGACCCGGGCGGTGGCCGAGGTGATGCAGTCGATGGCGGCCGAGACGGGCTTCGACCTGAAGATCCGCGTGACCGAGTTCGCCACCTCGCTGAACGAGGCGGAGAAGGGCAACTTCCAGCTCTACATGCTCGCCTGGAGCGGCCGCACCGACCCGGACGGCAACATCTACTCGTTCGCGTCGTGCAAGGGCCCGCTGAACTACGGCAAGTACTGCGACGCCGGGCTCGACGCGCTGCTCGACAAGGCCCGCACGGTGAACGCGCAGGCCGAGCGCAAGGCGCTCTACGAGCAGGTGGCGCAGAAGTGGCTCGCCGAGGGCTCGGTGCTCTACCTGTACCACCGCGCGCTGCTGTTCGCGCACACCACGCGCCTGGAGGGCTTCAAGGTGATGCCCGACGGCCTGATCCGCGTCACCGACCTGAAGCTGAAGTGACCGCCGCCGCGGGGCCGCATCCGGCCCCGCGCCTGCGGACGACGACGACCGAGCGATGCTGAGCTTCCTGCCGAAACGACTGCTGCAGCTGATCCCGACGCTGTTCCTGGTGTCGGTGCTGATCTTCGGGCTGCAGCAGCTGCTGCCCGGCGACCCGGCGCTCGTCATGGCCGGCGAGGAGAAGGACCCGGCGGTCATCGAGCAGATCCGCAAGCAGTACCGGCTCGACCAGCCGCTGCCCGTCCAGTACGCGTACTGGATGGGCGGGGTGCTGCGCGGCGACCTCGGCGAGTCGATGCGGCTGCGCGAACCGGTGTCCAAGCTCATCGCCGAGAAGCTGCCGGTCACGCTGCAGCTCGCGTCCATGGCGATGGTCTTCGCGTTGCTGATCGGCCTGCCCGCCGGCGTGCTGTCGGCGGTGAAGAAGGGCACGGCCTGGGACGTGGGCGCGAACGTCTTCGCGCTCTGGGGCCTGTCCACGCCGAACTTCTGGCTCGGCATCATGCTGATCTTCCTGTTCTCGGTGCAGCTCGGCTGGCTGCCGGCCTCGGGCTACGTGAGTCCGTTCGAGGACCTCGGCGCGTCGCTCGCCACGACCGTGATGCCGGCCTTCGTGCTCGGCAACGCGATCGCCGCGGTGCTGATGCGGCACATGCGCTCGGCGATGCTGCAGGCGATGTCGGCCGACTACGTGCGTACCGCGCGCGCCAAGGGCCTGCTCGAGAAGACCGTGGTGCTGCGCCACGCGCTGCGCAACGCGCTGACCCCGGTGATCACGCTGGGCGCGCTCGAGTTCGGCACGCTGCTGTCGGGCGCGGTGCTGACCGAGCAGGTGTTCTCGATCCCGGGCTTCGGCAAGCTGATCGTCGACGCGGTGTTCAACCGCGACTACGCGGTGGTCCAGGGCGTGGTGCTCGTGACCGCCACCGTCTACGTGCTGCTCAACCTGCTGGCCGACGTGCTCTACGTGCTGGTGAACCCGAGGCTCCGGTGAGCCCGGGGTTTCGGCGGCCACCGGCCGCCGCCGGGCGAACGACCGCCGCGCGATCGGCGGGCTGGTGCGTGGAGAACGTGAATCCGCCGAGAGGCGGCTGGATGACATGAGCGCTGCAACGATCGAAGTTTCCACCGACACCGTCGACAGCCCCGGCCGGCTCGCGATGCGCGCGCTGCTGGCGCGCCCCACCGCGGTCTTCGGCGGCGTGGTGCTGGTCATCGTCGCGCTGCTGGCGATCCTCGCCCCCTGGATCGCGCCCTACGACCCGCTCGCCACCAGCTTCTCCACGGTCCGCAAGGCACCGAGCGCCGCCCACTGGTTCGGCACCGACGAGGTCGGCCGCGACCTGCTGTCGCGCGTCATCTTCGGTGCGCGCGCCTCGCTGTCGGCCGGCGTGATCGCGGTGAGCATCGCGGTGTTCGCCGGCGTGCCGATCGGCATGCTCGCCGGCTATGTGGGCGGGCGGGTCGACGCGGTGATCGGCCGGCTGACCGACGCGATGCTCGCGATCCCGTTCCTGATCCTCGCGATCGCGCTCGCCGCGTTCCTGGGGCCGTCGCTGGGCAACGCGATGATCGCCATCGGCGTGACCGCCACGCCGATCTTCGTGCGGCTCTCGCGCGGTCAGGTGCTCGCGGCCCGCGCCGAGGACTGGGTCGAGGCCGCGCGCGCGGTGGGCAACCCGCCCGCGCGGATCCTGCTGCGGCACATCCTGCCGAACATCCTGCCGCCGGTGATGGTGCAGGCCACGCTCGCGGTGGCCGCGGCGATCATCGCCGAGGCGAGCCTGTCGTTCCTGGGCCTCGGCCAGCAGCCCCCGGCGCCGAGCTGGGGCTCGATGCTCAACACCGCGCAGCGCTTCCTCACGCAGGCGCCGTGGATGGCGATCTTCCCGGGCCTGGCGATCTTCCTGACGGTGCTCGCCTTCAACCTGTTCGGCGACGGGCTGCGGGACGCGCTGGATCCGAAGCGCTGACGCGGGCCCGCGCCCGTCCCCGGATCAGGGGCGCTCGACCACGACGTAGACCAGGGTGTCGCCCTGGAACGCGGCGCGGTAGTAGCTCTCGCCGCACCGCTTGTACTCCGCGCCGCCGCTGCTGAGCGACGTGCATCCGGACGGCAGCGTCGACACCACCGTGCCCACGGCCAGCACCGCGCCCGCGGCGGGCTGCACCACCACGACCTGTGTCGGCGGTTGCGAGGCGGCCTCGGCGGCGACCACGCGCCGGGTGGTGCGGCGCGCGACGCCGGCGACCGAGAACGGTGTCCTCGGCGCGCCCACGAGCGCATGGGCGCTGTGTCCCAGGGCGACGACGTGCGGCGCGTCGACGCGCACCTCGCCCGCGAAGACCAGCAGGCCGAGGGCGACTTGGAGGACTCGGATCGGGATCGTCTTCATGGCGGGACTCCGGGTCACTTGCCGGTGGACGGCGCGCGGGCCGGGGACAGGAACTGGGCGGAGGTGCTGCCCGCCGGCGGCCTGAAGACGAAGCGCCGGTCGTCGACCTTCGGCGACAGGTCCCATCGGGTCACGGTCACGTCGAACTGCGGTGCATTGACGACGTCGCGGGTCGTGATGACGATCTTGCGCGGCAGCGGCCTGGCGCCGTCCTCGATCCAGACCTGCCAGTCGGCGTGCGGCGCGCGGAACGCGAGGTGCACGCAGCGCGTGCCCTCGACCATGCTGCGACCGACGACGAACGCCTCGGTGATGCCGTCGGTCAGCACGTCGTACGCGTCGGACTGGAGGAAGTCGCCGAGCGGGGCGATCACGTCGAGCCGCGTGCGCGCATCGTCGAGCATCCCGTCGAGCGTCGAGGGGACCGGCGCGCTCGCGTAGACCTTGCGCGACGGGTCGTGCAGCGTCAGCGTCCGGCCGTCGTAGTAGAAGACCTGGTCGATGTAGTCGCCGCGGCGCTGCGCCAGCAGCCGGTCCGGGCGACGCGCCGTCATCGTCACCTCGTTCGAGAACTGCAGCTTCTGTCCCGACGTCAGCACGACCTCGATCGTGCTGCGCGTGTCGGCGGAGAAGCGTCCCTGGCCCGCGAGGAAGTCCGTGGACCGCTTCAGGATCCGCGTCGCCTCCGGGTCCACGCCGCTCGGTTGCGCGTGCACGGTCGCCGCGTGCGCCGCGACCGCGAGGCCGATGCATGCGAACGCCAACGACGCCGACCTCCGGTACCGCCTTGTCTCGATCATCTCGATGCCTCGCCCTCGTTGAGTGGTTCGTCGCGCGGCGCATGTCGACGCCGCACGTGTCGTCACCTTGCGCCGGCGCAGGCGTACACGGAAATCAGAGGAAGCCTCGACGGCACCCGGGCCTTGGCCGTGCATAGTCACGGTGAACCGGCCGAGTCGATCCGCGCAGACGAGTCGCTCCACCGGACGCGAATGGCCCGGGATGTCCGCGGGAAACGCATCGGGCCCGACGCACCGCGCAACCCGCCTCAGGAGAGGAGTGACCATGCTGCCCTGGATGTCCCGTTCGATCGCCGCCGCGACGAAGGGCCTGGCCCGATCGTTGTCGGCGTTCGCGGTCCTGTGCCTGATGTCGGCCGCGTGGGCGCCGCCGTCGGACGCGCAGATGCCGGCGCCCCGCCGCCCGAACATCGTGATGATCCTCGGCGACGATCTCGGCTACGCCGACATCGGCGCCTTCGGCGGCGAGATCCGCACGCCGAACCTCGACGGGCTCGCGAAGGACGGCGTGCGCTTCACGAACTTCTACACGCACGCGAGCTGCTCGCCCACGCGCTCGATCGTGCTGAGCGGCGTGGACACGCACGTCAACGGCCTGGGCAACATGAACGAATGGACCGCGCCGAACCAGCGCGGCGTGCCGGGCTACGAGGGGCACCTCAACACGCGGGTCGCGACCCTGCCGCAGCTGCTGAAGGACTCGGGATACCACACCTACATGGTCGGCAAGTGGCACCTCGGCAAGTCGCCCGACCAGATCCCCGCCGCGCGCGGCTTCGAGCGCGACTTCTCGCTGCTCGACGGCGCCGGCAGCTACTGGGACATGACCAACTTCACCGCCGCGTCGCCGCGTTCGGTGTTCACCGAGGACGGGCGCTACCTGACGAAGCTGCCCGACGACTACTACGCGACCAAGACCTACACCGACAAGCTGATCGGCTACATCGACGCGAACCACGCCGACGGCAAGCCCTTCTTCGCGTACGTCGCGCACCAGGCGCCCCACGATCCGTACCACCTGCCGAAGGACTGGCGCGGCCGCCACACGGGCGCCTACGACCGCGGCTGGGATGCGGTGCGCCAGGAGCGTCTGGCGCGGCAGAAGGCGATGGGCATCGTGCCGCCCGACACCACGCTCGCCGAGCGCATGTGGTTCGTGCCCGATCCCGTGGTGCTCGCGCCCGCGGCCCGCGCGCTGCTGGGTCGCAAGATGGAGCTCTACGCGGGGATGGTCGAGAACATGGACCATCACATCGGTCGCCTGATCGACCACCTGAAGCGGATCGGCGAGTACGAGAACACGATCTTCATCGTGTTCGGCGACAACGGCGCCGAGGGCACCGACCTGTTCGCGATGATCGCGGGCACGCCGGGCACGCGCGACTACCTGTACGCGGCGACCGCGTGGTCGCAGACACATCCGAACGCCTGGGGCGACCCGGGCTCGTACACCGCCTACGGACCGATGTGGGCGCAGGTCTCGATGACGCCGTTCAGCCAGTACAAGGGCTGGCTCGGCGAGGGCGGCATCCGCAACGCGCTGATCGTCAGCGGTCCGGCCGTCCGTCGTCCGAAGGGCAGCATCAACCACGGCGTGATGCACGTGGCCGACCTGATGCCCACGCTGCTGGAGCTCGGCGGCACCGCCTACCCGGCCACGCGCGAGGGCCGCGCGCTGCCGCCGCTGATCGGGAAGTCGTGGAAGGCCGTGCTCGCCGGCGAGGCCGACTCGCCCCGCAGCGAGCGCGACTACGTCGCGTGGGAGCTGTTCGGCAACCGCGCGCTGCGCCAGGGCGACTGGAAGATCCGCTGGGAGTTCAAGCCGCTCGGCAAGGAGGACTGGGAGCTGTTCAACCTCGTGGCCGATCCGGCCGAGCGACGGGACCTCGCGAAGGAGAACCCGGAGAAGGTCAGGGCGATGGTGGCCCTCTGGGACGAGTACGTCCGCGCCAACAATGTGATCCTGCCGAGCCGCTCGGTGTTCGAGACGCTCGAGGACCAGATGCCGCCACGCGTGCCGGACGACACCGGCTACCCGCCGCTGATCTACGAGCGGCAGTTCGTGCCGCCGCCCGCGATGCGCGCCGATCCGAAGCCCTGACGCCGACCGCGGCGGAACGCGGCCCCCACAACCGAAGAGGTGGCACGATGAACAGGAAGATCGTCCCGGGAACCGTGACGCGGCGGTTGCGCCGCGCCGCGGCGGCCGTGATCGCGGCGGCCGCGCTGCTGCCGTGTGCGGCGATGGCGCAGGTGCCTGCCCGCTTCTACTGGAAGACGCTGTCGGGCGGCGACGCCGTGCCGGTGGTGATCAACTCGCTGAGCGGCAACGCCAATCCGTTCGACCCGGCGCATGTCGTCACCGCCAACGCGACCTTCGACGCGACGCTGATGCTGACCGGCTGGGCGCACACCTTCACGCTCGCGGACCGGTCCGCGATGGCTGCGATCATCGTGCCGATGGGGCGCGTATCGGGCGGCGCGACCGTGGCCGGCCGTGCCGCAGGCCAGTCGGCCAGCGGATTCGGCGATCCGATGCTCGAGTTCGTCGTCAACGTGATCGGCCCGAAGGCACAGAACACGCTGCCCGACGTGCTGCGCTACGAGCCGGGCTTCTCGGTGGACGTGCTCGCCGATCTGGCGATCCCGATCGGCGAGTACGACGCCTCGAAGTCGCTGAACCTCGGCCAGAACCGCTGGTACGGCCGCATCGGGCTGCCGGTGATCTGGCAGCTCGGCGACTGGGTGCCGGGCCGGCGCACGACGCTCGAGCTGCTGCCGGCCTACTGGCTGTTCGGCACGAACGACAACTTCGTCGGCCAGACGCTGAAGACCGACCCGATGTTCCAGCTCGACGCGCACCTCACGCGCGACCTGACCTCGAACTTCTGGGGCGGCCTGGACTTCACCTGGTACAAGGGCGGCGGCTCGACCGTGGGCGGCGTCTCCGGCGGCAAGCTCGACAACACCGCGCTCGGCCTCACGCTCGGCTACGCGGTCAACGAGAACCTGAACCTGACCGTCGGCTACAAGTCGACGATCGGCGACCGCAACCCCACCGCGCTGCGGATGGACGGCTTCATGGTCACGCTGGTCTACGGCTGGCACCCGGTGATCGAGGGCGTGAAGCGGCTGAAGAAGGAGTAGCGGCGTGGCGGCGGCGACGATCGTGAAGACGAGGCTCGCACTGCTGCTGCTCGCGCCCGTCCTCGCACTGTCGGGCTGCGCGAGCATCGGACCGGCGACCGTGCAGCGCGATCGCTTCGACTACAACGCGGCGGTCTCGGACTCGTGGAAGCAGCAGCTGCTGCTGAACATCGTGAGGCTGCGCTACGGCGACAACGTGGTGTTCATCGACGTCGCGCAGATCGTGAGCGGCTACACCTTCCAGGGCACGCTGAGCGCCACGGTCGCCCGCAACGCGCCGTTCGGCGGCTACGACAGCGGCAGCATGGGCGCGCAGGGGATCTACATCGATCGCCCGACCATCACCTACGCGCCGCTGACCGGGCAGCAGTACATGCGCGGGCTGATGACGCCGGTCTCGCCGCAGGCGGTGCTGTTCCTGATGCAGGCGGGCTATCCAGCCGACTCGGTGCTTCGGCTCGCGCTCGACTCGATCAACGGCCGGCACAACCGCACCTGGTCGCCCGCGCGCGCCCATCCCGGCGACCCCGAGTTCGCGCGCGTGGTGCAGCTGATCCGCGACGCGCAGCGCTCGGGCGAGGTCGGCATGCGGGTCGACGTCGACAAGGCCAACCGCACGAGCACGGTGCTCACCTTCAGGCGCCGGTCGTCGACCGCGCCGCCGCGTCCGGAATCGGTCGAGCTCGCCACGCTGCTCGGGATCGAGCCCGGCGCCGAGGAGTACCAGGTCACCTACGGCATGCGGTCGGGCGGCGGCCGCGACATCGACATGAACACGCGCTCGCTGCTGCAGATCCTCGCCGAGTTCGCCGGCTCGGTCGACGTGCCGCGCGTGCATCTCGAGGACGGCAGCGCGTATCGGACGGTGCCGACGGGCGAGGACGATCGGCCGCCGATCCGGATCCGCAGCGGCACGTCGCCGCCCGAGGATCCGTTCACCGCGGTGCGCTACGGACGGTACTGGTACTGGGTCGACCGCAACGACCTCGACTCCAAGCGCGCGTTCTCCTTCCTGATCGGCGTCTTCAACTTCATGGAGACCGGCAAGTCGGAGGCGCTCCCGCTGGTGACGATCCCGGCGCAGTGATGGCCGTTCGCCGCGCCGATCCGACGACGGCCTCGCTGCGCGCGCGGCGCATCGTCGTCGCGCTGCGGGCGGCGCTCGGCGCCGCGGTCGTCGCGGCCGCGCCCGCAGGCGCGCTCGAGCGCACCCTCACCGAGGTCTGGCCCGAGATCGACGTCTACTACCGGCTCGACGAGCACTGGCGCGCGACCGCGTTCGGCGCGGTCACGCGGGCCGCAGACACCGGTGTCTCGACCGAGACCGTGTTCGGCGTCAGCCTCGACTACTTCCCGACCGAGCTGCCGCCGGCATGGGTCAGGACCTTCCCGGGCGTCGAGCAGTACTGGGGCCTGATGACGCGGATCGGCTACAACCACGTCGCCGCGTCCAATCCCTCGGGGCCCGGCGAGGAGCGGGGCGTCGTCGAGGCGACGCTGCGCAGCCGGCCCCTGTGGCGAGAGGTGGTCGTCGCGAACCGCTCGCGCGTCGACCTGCGCTGGATCGACGGCGACTACTCCTGGCGGGGCCGCAACCGGACGCGGATCGAGCGCACCTGGGCGCTGCCGGTGATCGAGGGCATGCCGTTCGCGGACCGACCGATCGGGCGGACGTTCCGCTCCGCCACGCCCTACCTGATGGCCGAGTTCTTCTGGGACAGCCGCTACGCGCAGTGGTCGCGCCGGTACTACCAGCTCGGCGTGGAGCTCGAGACGAGCCGCAACCGGTCGATCGAGTTCTTCGTGGCGCGGCAGTACGACATCCGTGCCTCCGGCGCGCAGCTGACGGCGGCGGGGATCACGCTGTCGTTCCGGTACTGACGGGGCGGGCGGCCGCGCGGGCGGCCCCGCGTCCCGTCAGACCGCCTTCGCCGCCCGCAGCGCCGCGATCTCCGCGGGGCCGTAGCCCAGCTCGCCGAGGATCTCGTCGGTCTGCTCGCCCCAGTCGGGCGCGCCGCGCGCCACCCGCGCCGGCGTGCGCGAGAGCTTCACCGGCGTGGCGATCACGCGCACCGGCGCGCCGTCGGTGGTCGCCGTCTCGGCCACCACGGCGAGATGGCGGACCTGCGGATCCTCGACCAGCTGCGGCACCGTGTAGAGCGGGCCGGCCGGCACGCCCGCGTCGTTCAGCGCCTCGACCCAGCGGGCGACGGTGCCGCCCGCGAACACGCCGGCGAGCGCCTCGTTCAGCGACGCGCGGTGCCGCACGCGCAGCGGCTCGGTCGCCCATTCGGGCCGCGTCGCCCAGTCGGGCCGGCCGATCGCCTCGCACAGGCGGCGCCAGGTGGCCTCGCCGGTGGCGCCGATGTTGAAGCGGCCGTCGGACGCGTCGAACAGGCCCATCGGCGCGCTGGTGGGATGATCGTTGCCCGCCGGCTGCGGCACCGCGCCGTCGTTCACGTAGCGCGCGACCTGGAAGTCCATCATCGCGATCATCGAGTGCAGCAGCGAGGCCTGCACCCACTGGCCGCGGCCCGAGACCTCGCGCTCGCGCAGCGCCACCAGCACGCCGATCGCCGCGAACAGTCCGGTGGACAGGTCCGACACCGCGAGGCCCGCGCGCAGCGGCCCGGTGGCCTCGGTGCCGGTCAGCGACATCAGTCCGCCCATGCCCTGGACGATCTGGTCGACGCCCGGGCGCAGCGCGTAGGGCCCGTCCTGCCCGAAGCCGGAGATGCTCGCGAGCACGATGCGCGGATTGATCGCGGCGAGCGCGTCGTAGTCGAGGCCGAGTCGCGCCTTGACGTCGGGCCGCCAGTTCTCGACCACCACGTCGGCGCGCCCGACGAGCCGCGCGAACACCGCGCGGCCCGCGTCGGTCTTCAGGTTCAGCGTCAGCGCGCGCTTGTTGCGGTTGAGGTTCTGGAAGTCGCCGCCGCGCCGGTTCGCCGCGAACAGCGCCTCGTTCGGGTCCACGCCCGGCGGCGGCTCGACGCCGATCACGTCGGCGCCGAAGTCCGCCAGCACGCGCACGCAGGTGGGGCCGGCGCGGACCCGGGTGAGGTCCAGCACCCGGATGCCGTCGAGCGCGCCCACCTCAGTCCGCCTTGATGCCGGTGCTCTTCACCACCTCGCCCATCCGCGCGTAGTCCTTCTCGAACATCGCGCGGAAGGACTCGGGCGGCCAGCCGCCGATCTCGGCGCCCATGCCCAGCAGCTTCTCGCGCACGTCCGGGAAGGCCATCGCCTTCGCGATGTCCTGCTGGATCTGCTCGACCAGCGGTCTGGGCATGCCCGCCGGCCCGTGCCAGCCGTACCAGGCCGACAGCTCGAAGCCCGGCTGGCCGACCTCGGCGGTGGTGGGCACGTCGGGCAGCCCGGTCATCCGCTGCGACGCGAGCACCGCGAGCGCCTTCAGCTTGCCCGCCTTGATGTGCTGGGTGGCGCCGGTGCTGGTGTCGAAGCTCATCGTCACGTTGCCGGCGATCACGTCGAGGATCGCGGGGGCGCTGCCCTTGTAGGGCACGTGCGTGATCCGCGCGCCGGTGATCCGGTTGAACACCTCGCCGCCGATCTGCTGGATCGAGCCGTTGCCGGTGGAGGCGAAGCTGAGCTTGCCGACGTTCGCCTTCGCGTAGGCGACGAGCTCGGCGAAGCTCGAGACCGGCACCGCGTTGCCCACCACGCAGATCATCGGGAACTGCACGCCGAGGGTGATCGGGGTGAAGTCGCGGATCGCGTCGTAGGGCGCCTTCATCACGTGCGGGCCGAGCGAGTGCGAGTTCGGCACGGACAGCGACAGCGTGTAGCCGTCGGGCGGCGCCTTCGCGACGATGTCGGCGCCGATGAAGCCGCTCGCGCCCGGCCGGTTCTCGACGACCACCGGCTGCCCCCAGATCTGGTTGAGCCGGACGGCGACCGAGCGCAGGTAGATGTCGGCGCCGCCGCCGGGCGCGAAGCCGAGCACGACGCGGACCGGCCGCGTCGGGAACTTCTCCTGCGCGAACGCGCGCGGCGCGAGCGCCGAGGCGATCGCGCCCGCGCCTGCCGACAGCAGCGCGCGGCGCCTCATCGCGCGGCCCCCTTCGCGTCGACCGGGATCGAGTCGTCGACGAGCAGCTCGGCGACCACGCCCTGGCTCGGCCGGAACTTCACCGGCAGCGTCTCGGCGCTGCCCGACAGGACCTCGCAGCCGGCCTCGCGCAGCTTCGCCTCGTAGGCGGCGGGGTCGTCGACGACGATGCCGAAGTGGTGGATGGCGCCGCCCGGGCCGGCGAAGCCGGCCTCGGGTGCGTCCTCGCTCTCGTACTCGATCATCGTGAGGAACAGGTAGCCGTCGGTCAGGTGACGCGACGTGCGTCCGGGGTTCTTCACCGTCGAGACGTGCCGGAAGCCGAACACGCCCTCGTAGAGCGCGCTCGCCTGCATGAGGTCCGGGACCTTGAGCGCGATGTGGTTGATGCGGGCCATGGTGTCTCCTCCTGCGCGAGCTCGCGTCGCGGCCCGGGAGGGGCCGTCGCGGTCGCTTCGCGTCGAGGTCACCGTAGCACCCGCGCCAACGCGGTCACAAGCCGATGTACCGAGTGGGGCGGTCGGCCCCGCAGGAAACGGCACGCGCGCGCGCCCGGTCGCGCGGGTCCTCGCCGCGCCGGCCGGGCGCCGCCCGCCCGGCGGTCAGCGCGCCTGGTGGCACGCCATGCAGGCGTAGGCGGAGCGGCCCATCATCGGCGTGCCGGTGCCCGCCCGGAAGCCGGCGACGTTCGCCTCGGCCTCGTCGATGCGGCGCTCGAGTTCGGCGCGGTAGGGCCAGCCGGCGTACGTCGGCGACAGCTTCGCCTGCGCGTAGACGCGGCGCGCGACCGCCGGGTCGCCGGCCTTGACCAGCATGTCGCCCATGTTGAGGAAGAAGCCCTCGAAGTTGTACGGGGCGATCGCCGAGTTCCAGCAGGCGCGCTTCGGACCCTCGGTGGTCTGGTTCGGCATCGCGGCCGAGAAGTCGGCGGTCCGGCGGTCCACGGTCGTCCCTGCGCACAGGTCGAGCGTGCGCCACTGCATCTCGAGCGCCTCGCGGTAGCGGCCCGAGTCGGCCGGCAGCCGCGACAGCGTGTAGCCGGCGGTGAAGAGGTTGAACTCCGGCCAGGCGTCGACCGCGTCGCGCAGCAGGTAGTAGCCGCGGCGGATCGCGCGCTCGTCGCGGTGGATCGTGCCCTCGGTGCTCACCAGCGATCCGAGGAAGCCGAGGTAGCGGGCCTCGTTCGGGTCGAGCCGGTTCGCCTCCTCGAAGTAGCGGCGGGCCATCGTCGCGTCGTTGGTGATCGTGGCCGGGACCTTCGCGAGCCGCGCCGATTCGGCCAGCCGCCAGACGTGCAGCCAGCCGGCGCGCGCCGCGGTGACCGCGTCGTTCGGATTCTCGAGGTAGGCGGCGGTCTGGATCTCGAGCGCACGGCCGATGTCGTCGTAGCGACCGCCGTGAAGCGTCGACCAGAAGACCGCGTCGGCCTGGCGGGCGAGCTCGGTGCGGGTCGCGGACGGGGTCTTGGCGGGCGCGGTGCCGACGGCGATCGACGCGCAGCCGGCGGCGGCGGTGAGGACGAACGCCGCGGCGAGCGCGGCGAGGGGGCGGATTCGGGTCATGGCGGGCCTCCGGGTCGGGACGGAGCGCAGTGTCGCCACGGTGGCGGCCCGGCGCAGCCGTCGCGCGACGGATCGCGCCGGACGCGTCGCGAACCGACGGCCGCGTGCCGCGGGCGGAGGCCCGCGGACGGGTCCGTCAGAACTCGGTCCAGTCGTCGTCCGGGGCCGCGCGCGCCGACGGCGCGACCCGCGTGACGAAGATCGAAGTGCGCCTCGGCGC
>JBAXJZ010000009.1:0-24246 GCA_037137595.1 Burkholderiales bacterium
CAGCGAGAAGAAGAAGTGCTCCGACTGCTTCATCACCGGGGTCGCGCCGGTGATCGTGGAATACGGATTCTTCAGCTCGGTGGGCGCGTAGACCGCGCCGCAGACCTCGCAGGAGTCGCCGTACTGGTCCTTCGCGCCGCAGTTCGGGCATTCGCCCTTGATGTAGCGGTCGGGCAGGAACATGCCCTTCACCGGGTCGTAGAACTGCTCGATGGTGCGCGTGGCGATGAGACCGGCGGCGCGCAGCTTCAGGTAGATGTCCTGCGAGAGCTCGACGTTCTCGGGCGAGTCGGTGGAGTGCCAGTGGTCGAACGAGACGTGGAAGCCGTCCAGGTACTGCGGGCGCTCGGCGGCGATGCGCGCGACCAGCTGCTGCGGCGTGATCCCCTCGGACTCGGCCTTGAGCATGATCGGCGCGCCGTGGGCGTCGTCGGCGCAGACGAAGTGCACCTCGTGCCCCTGCATCCGCTGGAAGCGCACCCAGATGTCGGCCTGGATGTACTCCATGATGTGGCCGATGTGGAACGAGCCGTTCGCGTAGGGCAGGGCGGTGGTGACGAAGAGGCGCCGGGGCATCGAGGGTCTCGTGGGGCCGCCGGGGGGCGGCGAATGGCTCCGATTCTAGCGCGGCGCACCTTCCCGGCCGGTTCGACGGGCGGGGCCGGTCCGCCCCGCCGGGCCGGCCGCAGGTCGCCCCGGGCGGGCGCGGGGCGCGCCCGCACCGCCGGGCGGGGCACTCCGATTCGGATAGACTCCGCACCCGGCCGAAGGCGGGCGCCTCGGCCGTATCCGCAGCGATCCTGGAGCGAACATGGCCGTCACGGTCGAGCAGGTCAACGCGGCGCTGACCGGCGTCGTCGATCCCAACACGGGCAAGGACCTCCTGTCCTCCAGGTCGGCACGCAACGTCCGCGTCGACGACGGCCACGTGAGCGTCGACGTCGAGCTGGGCTATCCGGCGAAGAGCCAGATCGATCCGATCCGCCGCGCCGTGGTCGCCGCGATCCGCGGTCTGCCCGGCGTCGAGAACGTCAGCGCCAACGTCTACCAGAAGATCATCGCGCACGCCGTCCAGCGCGGCGTGAAGCTGCTGCCGGGCGTGAAGAACATCGTCGCCGTCGCCTCCGGCAAGGGCGGCGTCGGCAAGAGCACCACCGCGGTCAACCTCGCGCTCGCGCTCGCGGCCGAGGGCGCCACCGTGGGCATGCTCGACGCCGACATCTACGGTCCGTCGCAGCCGCAGATGCTCGGCATCTCGGGCAAGCCGGAGACGGTCGACGGCAAGAGCCTCGAGCCGATGGAAGGCCACGGCATCCAGGCGAGCTCGATCGGCTTCCTCATCGATCCCGACACGCCGATGGTCTGGCGCGGCCCGATGGTCACGCAGGCGCTCGAGCAGTTGCTGCGCGAGACCAATTGGCGCGATCTCGACTACCTCGTGGTCGACCTGCCGCCCGGTACCGGCGACATCCACCTGACCCTGTCGCAGAAGATCCCGGTGACCGGCGCGGTGATCGTCACCACGCCCCAGGACATCGCGCTGCTCGACGCCCGCAAGGGCCTGAAGATGTTCGAGAAGGTGGGCATCCCCATCCTGGGGATCGTCGAGAACATGGCGATCCACGTCTGCACGAACTGCGGCCACGCCGAGCACATCTTCGGCTCGGGCGGCGGCGAGCGGATGTCGAAGGACTACGGCGTCGAGTATCTCGGCGGCCTGCCGCTGGACATCCGGATCCGCGAACAGGCCGATTCCGGCCGGCCGACCGTCGTGGCCGATCCGGACGGCGAGATCGCGAAGCGCTACAAGGACATCGCCCGTCGCGTCGCGGTGAAGATCGCCGACAGCGCGAAGGACATGACCTCGAGGTTCCCCTCGATCGTGGTCCAGAACACCTGATCGCCCGGCGGCCCGCGTCCCGGGCGGGCTTGCAGGCGCCGTATCTGGTGGGATATAACGCTCGGACCGCTGCGCCGCAGGTCGCCGTCCGATGAAACGCCCGCTCCTCCGACTCGTCGCGCCGCTGCTGGCGGCCCTCTGCCTCGCGGTGGCGGTCCCCGCGAAGGCCGATCCGATGGTGTTCGCCGCGGCGAGCCTGAAGGAAGCGCTGGACGCCGCCGCCGACGCCTGGGCGAAGCGCTCGGGCCGACGGCCCGTGATCTCGTACGCGGCGTCGTCGGCGCTGGCCCGCCAGATCGAGCAGGGTGCGCCCGCCGACGTCTTCGTGTCGGCCGACGAGGACTGGATGGACTGGGCCGAGAAGCGCTCGCTGCTGCGGCCCGGCACCCGGGTGCGGCTGCTGTCGAACCGCCTGGTGCTGGTGGCGCCCGCCGCGGGGCCGATGCCGGCCCTGAAGCTCGCGCCCGGTGTCGCGCTCGCGGCGGCGCTCGGATCCGACGGCCGGCTCGCCGTGGGCGACGTCGCGACCGTGCCCGCCGGCCGCTACGCGAAGGCCGCGCTGGCGTCGCTCGGCGTCTGGCCGACGGTGTCCGGTCGGCTCGCGCAGACCGAGAACGTGCGTGCCGCGCTGACGCTGGTGGCACGCGGCGAGGCGCCGCTGGGCATCGTCTACGCGACCGACGCGCGGGCCGAGCCCAGGGTGCGGGTGGTCGACACCTTCGCCGAGGCCTCGCACCCGCCGATCGTCTACCCGGTCGCCGTGCTCGCCGGCGCGCGTTCGTCGCAGGCGCAGCCCTTCGTCGACTTCCTGCGTTCGCCCGAGGGCCGGGCGGTCTTCGCCGCGCACGGCTTCGGCGAGCCGGCCCGCTGATCGCGCCGCCGTGATCGACCTCGGCCCCGACGACTGGACCGCGCTCGCGCTGAGCCTGAAGGTCGCCGCGGTGGCCACGCTGGGCGCGCTGCCTCCGGCGATCGGCATCGCGCTGCTGCTCGCGCGCGGGCGCTTTCCCGGACGCACGCTGCTCGACGCGCTGGTCCACCTGCCGCTGGTGCTGCCGCCGGTGGTCACCGGTTACCTGCTGCTGCTGGCCTTCGGGCGGCGCGGCCCGGTGGGCGCGTGGCTGGAGTCGACCTTCGGGCTGGTGTTCTCGTTCCGCTGGACCGGCGCCGCGCTCGCCTGTGCAGTCATGGGCTTCCCGCTGATGGTACGTGCGATCCGGCTGTCGATCGAGTCGATCGACGCGCGGCTCGGCTCGGCCGCCGCGACGCTGGGCGCGCCGCCGGCGTGGGCCTTCGCGACGGTCACGCTGCCGCTCGCGCTGCCCGGCGTGCTCGCGGGCTCCGTGCTGTGCTTCGCGAAGGCGCTCGGCGAGTTCGGCGCGACCATCACCTTCGTGTCGAGCATCCCGGGCGAGACGCGGACCCTGCCGGCCGCGATCTACGCGGCCACGCAGACGCCGGGCGGCGACGCGAGCGCGATGCGGCTGACGCTGGTCGCGGTGGCGGTCTCGGTCGCCGCGCTCGCGCTCTCCGAGTGGCTCGCGCGTCGCGTGCGGCGCGGCGTCGGAGGCCTGGCGTGATCGAGGTCGACGTCCGGCTCGACCGCGGCGCGTTCCGCCTCGACTGCGCGTTCCGCTCCGAGGCCGACGCGCTCGCGCTGTTCGGACGCTCGGGCTCCGGCAAGTCGACGGTGCTGTCGCTGATCGCGGGGCTGCTGCGCCCCGACTCCGGCCGGATCGTCGTCGACGGCGAGACGCTGGTGGACACCGACCGCGGCGTCTTCGTGCCGCCCCATCGGCGCCGCGTGGGCGTGGTGTTCCAGGACGCGCTGCTGTTCCCGCACCTGTCGGTGCGCTCGAATCTGGGCTACGGCCGCCGCTTCGCCGGTCCGTCGGCGAGGGCGGTCGACGCCGACGCGCTGGTCGGGATGCTGGGCATCGGGCATCTGCTCGATCGGCGACCGGCGGGCCTGTCCGGCGGCGAGCGGCAGCGCGTGGCGATCGGCCGCGCGCTGCTCGCCGGACCGCGGCTGCTGCTGCTCGACGAGCCGCTGTCGGCGCTCGACTTCGAGCGGCGGCGCGAGATCATGCCGTACGTCGAGCGGCTGCGCGACACGCTGCGCTGGCCGCTGGTCTACGTCTCGCACGCGGTCGACGAGGTCGCGCGGATCGCGCGGGAGGTGGTCGTGCTCGAGCAGGGGCGGGTCGCCGCGCGCGGGATGCCGGGCGAGGTGCTGGCCCCACCGGGCGCCGACGGGTTCGGCGCGGTGTCGGTCGTCGAGACGCGGATCATCGGCTTCGACGCCGAGTACGGCCTCACGGCGCTCGAGCATCCGGCGGGTCCCATCAGCGTGCCCGGGCGGGTGGGCGAACCGGGCGAGCCCTTCCGCGTGCTGGTGCGCGCGACCGACGTCGCGCTCGCCGTCCAGCGCCCGCGCGACGTCAGCTTCCGGACCGTGCTGGTGGGCACCATCGGCCGCGTGGACACCGACGCCAGCCCCACCGCCCGGATCGAGATCGCGCTGCGCGGCGAGGGCCGGCTGGTGGCGCTGGTGACGCGGCGCGCGCTCGACGAGCTCGCCCTCGACGTCGGCGACGAGGTGTTCGCGATGCTCAAGGCGACCGCGCTGGACGAACGCGCGCTGGCGTTCGCGCCGCGGGTGCGCTGACTCGGGCGGGTCGGGGCGCGGGTCTAGGACGTCCGGGCCGGGGCGCAGGTCTCAGGCGTCCGGACCGGGCGCCGGCGGATCCACGGTCATGCGCTCGCGCAGCCGCGCGAAGTGCCGGTCGATCGCGCGCTCGGTCTCGGCCTCCATCGCGCGGTAGGCCGCGACGAGCTCGCTGCCCAGCGCGCCGAGCGATGCGCCGCCGCCGTTCGCGCCGCCCGGGCTCGCGACCACCACCGGTTCGTCGAACATCCGGTTCAGCGAGTCGATCAGCAGCCAGGCGCGGCGGTACGACATCCCCATGTCGCGGCCGGCGGCGGCGATCGAGCCGGTCCGCGCGATGGCCTCGAGCAGCGCGATCTTGCCCGGTCCGAGTCGCGCGTCGTCGGCGAAGCGCAGCCGGACGCTCACGGCCGCAGTGTGCTTGGTGCGCATGCCCGGATGATAGGACTCGACCCGGGGACTACCAAGAAGACGCGATGGACGCGGCCCCGGGCGCGGACCGAGACTGGCATCCGCGTCGATCGACGGGGTTCCGTGGTGGGGCCCGTTCCTCGCGGACGGGTTCACGGGTCCGAGAGCGCCGATCGCCGACCCTCCGCCGGCCGCCCGCAGGGGCGGTCGGCGCTTTTTCCCGGGCCGCGCGGCGTCCGGCTCAGCGGGTCTAGCCGACGTGCCAGGGCAGCGTTCGCCGCAGCGACCGCACCGTGCCCGCGTCATGGGCGTCGTAGCCCGGCAGCGCGGCCAGCGCGTCGCGCCAGGCCTGCGAGGCGAGCGCCCGCAGCACGCTGCGCGCCGCCGACCCCTCGAGGGTCGCCTTGTCGCAGACCAGGAAGTAGTCCTCGACCACGAGCGGCACGAAGTCCAGTCCCATCTCGGCGGCCGCCGCCTGGATGCCGAATCCCGCCTCCGCCTGACCCGAGGCGACCGCCGCGGCCACCGCCAGGTGCGTCGTCTCGAGGCGGTCGAAACCGGGGATCGACGCCGGATCGATGCCCGCCGCGCCCACCAGTTCGTCGAGGAGCGCCCGGGTGCCGGTGCCCGGCGCGCGGTTCACGAAGCGCAGCTTCGGCAGCTGGCCGATCGCGTGGACGCGCCGCGGGTTGCCGGCCGGCACCATCAGCCCCTGCGTGCGGCGGGAGACCTGGATCAGCTTCTCGCGCCCTAGCCGCAGCCGCGGCGCGAACGCGCGGTGCATCGCCGAGCCGCGCCGCGCGAGGTCCGGCCGGGACGAGGGCAGGTGGATGCCGGCGAACAGGCAGCGCTGCGCGCGCAGCGCGCCGAGCGCATCGAGGCTGCCGGCGAAGCGCAGATCGAAGAGCACGCCGTCGGCCGACTCGCAGAGCCCGCGCAGCAGCGGCAGGGCGAGGTCGTGGCTCGCCACGCAGGTCGCGATCGGCACCCGGTCGTCGAACGCCACCGTCAGTTCGCGGCCGATCTCGGCGGCGAGGTTGTCGATCTGCGGCGCGAGCCGTGCGCGGATCCGCGTCTCGGCCCAGAGCAGCTTCTCGGCGAACCCGGTGAGCCGGGCTGCGCGTCCGCGGTCCCAGAGGATCAGCGGGCGGCCCAGCCGCGCCTCCTGCTCCTTCAGCCAGCCCCAGAGGTGCCGGTACGACCAGCCGAGGCGCCTCGCGGCGCCGGCGATCGAGCCCTCGGCCCGGACGGCGCCGAGCACCTCGAAGAACGGGTTCCGGAGCTGCGGATCGCCGGCGGCGGCGAGCTCGTAGTTCAGGGCGATCGAGACGATGTCGGCCATGTGGGCGGCGGGCGCGGCGGAGCCCGCATTGTCGCAGGCCGCCTGGCCGCGGACGGCGCCGGCCGGACCGGCGCGAGGGCTCCCGGCGCGCGTCGTTCCGCTCGTCGGGCGGTCGCGCCGTGCCACCTGTACTCACGCTCGCATGTCGGGTTATGCTTTCCGGATCATAGGTAGTTCCGTTCCGTACAAAGACCGAGCGCCCCACGGAGGAGTCATGCAGAAGTCCCTGCACATCAACCCGGACAAGTGCACCGGGTGCCTGCAGTGCGAGATGGCCTGTAGTTTCGAGAACTACGGCACGTTCAACACCGCGAAGTCCCGGATCAAGGTCTTCGATTTCCACCACACCGGCCGCAAGGTCCCGTACACCTGCACGCAGTGCGACGAGGCCTGGTGCCTGCACGCCTGCCCGGTCGAGGCGATCAAGGTCGACGCCGCCACCGGCGCGAAGGTGGTGCTCGAGGACGTCTGCGTGGGCTGCAAGGTCTGCACGATCGCCTGTCCGTTCGGCACCGTGAACTACGTGGCCGACACCGGCAAGGTGCAGAAGTGCGACCTGTGCGGCGGCGAGCCCGCCTGCGCGGACGCCTGCCCGACCGGCGCGATCACCTACATCGACGCCAACTGGACCGGCCTGGACCGGATGAAGCAATGGGCCGACAAGCTCGGCAACCAGCCGTCCGCCGCCTGAGGAGGAACCGAACATGGCATGGGCAGGAAAGATCCTCCGCGTGAACCTCACGGCCGGGACGTGCACGTCCGAGCCGCTGAACATGACGTGGGCGAAGCAGTATCTCGGCCAGCGCGGCCTCGCCACCAAGTACTTCGTCGAGGAAGTCGACGCCAGGACCGACCCGCTGTCGGCCGACAACAAGATCATCTGGGCCACCGGCCCGCTGACCGGCACGATGGCCTCCACCGGCGGCCGCTACTCGGTCATCACCAAGGGCCCGCTGACCGGCGCCATCGCCTGCTCGAACTCGGGCGGCTACTGGGGCGCCGAGCTGAAGATGGCCGGCTGGGACATGGTCATCATCGAGGGCAAGTCGGCCAAGCCGGTCTACCTGTCGATCGCCGACGACACCGTCGAGCTGCGTGACGCGTCGCACCTCTGGGGCAAGACCGTCTGGCAGACCGAGGAGATCCTGAAGAAGGCGCACCAGGATCCGCTGATGCGGATCTCCTCGATCGGCCGCGCCGGCGAGAACCAGGTGCTCTACGCGGCGGTGGTCAACGACCTGCACCGCGCTGCGGGCCGCTCGGGCGTGGGCGCGGTGGCCGGCAGCAAGATGCTCAAGGCCATCGCGGTCCGCGGCACGAAGGGCGTCGGGAACATCAAGGACCCGAAGGCCTTCATGAAGGTCACCGCCGAGAAGAAGAAGATCCTGCACGACCACCCGGTGACGGGTCAGGGCCTGCCCACCTACGGCACGCAGGTCCTGATGAACGTGATCAACGAGACCGGCTCGCTGCCCACGCGCAACCACCGCGACTCGCAGTTCGAGGGCGCCTCGAAGATCTCCGCGGAAGCGATGGCCGAGAAGCGGCCCACCGACGGCAAGTCGCAGCTGGTCACCAACCAGGCCTGCTTCGGCTGCACGATCGCCTGCGGCCGGATCTCCAAGATCGACGAGACCCACTTCTCGGTGGTCAACAAGCCCGAGTACTGGGGCGCCTCCGGCGGCCTCGAGTACGAGGCGGCCTGGGCGCTCGGTGCCGCCCCCGGCGTGGCGGACCTGGAAGCGCTGCAGTACGCGAACCTGCTGTGCAACGAGGACGGCTTCGATCCGATCTCCTTCGGCGCGACCGTAGGCGCCGTCTTCGAGCTCTACGAGATGGGCGTGCTGACCAAGGAGCAGATCGGCATCGACGCGCCGTTCGGCTCGGCGCAGGCGCTGGTGAAGCTCGCCGAGATGACCGCGAAGGGCGAGGGCTTCGGCAAGGAGATCGGGCAGGGCTCGAAGCGCCTGTGCACGAAGTACGGCCACCCCGAGCTGTCGATGTCGGTCAAGGGCCAGGAGTTCCCGGCCTACGACGCACGCGGCATCCAGGGCATGGGCCTGACCTACGCCACCTCGAACCGCGGCGCCTGCCACCTGCGCTCGTACACCGTGGCCTCCGAGGTCCTGGGCATCCCGGTCAAGACCGATCCGCTGGTCACCGAGGGCAAGCCCGAGCTGGTCAAGGCCTTCCAGGACGCCACCGCGGCGTTCGACTCGTCGGGCATCTGCGTGTTCACCACCTTCGCCTGGACCACCGCGGACCTGGCGCCCCAGGTGGCGGCCGCCTGCGGCGACGAGTTCACGCTGGAGAACCTCACCGAGATCGGCGAGCGGATCTGGAACATGGAGCGCGACTTCAACAATCGCGCCGGCTTCACGCGCAAGGACGACGACCTGCCGCCGCGCCTGAAGACCGAGCCGGCCAAGACCGGTCCGGCCAAGGGTCTGGTCTCGGGCATCGACAAGATGATCCCCGAGTACTACGCGATCCGCGGCTGGGACGAGAACGGCCAGCTCAAGCCCGAGACCCGCAGCCGCCTGGGGCTGTGATCTCGCGGGGCGCGTCCGTCGCGTCCTGAACCGGGGGCGGCCTGCGGGCCGCCCCGTTCGTTTCCCCGAGGACCGAACCATGAAGCACGTGATCATCGGCAACGGCCCGGCCGGCGTGGTGGCCGCCGAGACGATCCGCAAGCGTCGCCCGCAGGACGAGATCGTGATGATCGGCGACGAGCCGCATCCGTCGTACTCGCGGATGGCCATCCCCTACCTGCTGATCGGCAACATCGACGAGCGCGGCACCTACCTGCGCAAGGACACGAACCACTTCGAGTCGCTGCGGATCCGCACCGTCACCGGCCGCGCGAGCGCGATCGAGACCGAGGCGAAGAAGGTGCGGCTGGCCGAGGGCCCGTCGCTCGAGTACGACCGCGTGCTGATCGCCACGGGCTCGTCGCCGGTCCGGCCGCCGATCCCCGGGCTCGACTCGCCGTTCGTGCATCCCTGCTGGACGCTCGCCGACGCGCGCAACATCCTCGCGCTCGCGAAGCCGGGCGCGCGCTTGCTGCAGATGGGCGCGGGCTTCATCGGCTGCATCATCCTGGAGGCGCTCGCGCAGCGCGGCGTGAAGCTGACGGTCGTCGAGATGGGCGACCGGATGGTGCCGCGGATGATGGGTCCGGGCGCCGGCGGCATGATCAAGTCGTGGTGCGAGAAGAAGGGCATCCGCGTGAAGACCTCGACGAAGGTCGAGGCGATCGAGCCGGCGTCGGCGGTGCGCGCGAGGTTCTCGGACGGCACCGCCGACGAGTTCGACCTGGTCATCCAGGCCACCGGCGTGAAGCCCAACATCGGCTTCCTCGCGGGCAGCCCGATCAAGGCGCTGCAGGGCGTGCTGACCGACCAGCGGATGCAGACCACGGTGCCCGGCATCTACGCGGCCGGCGACTGCGCCGAGGCCTACGACCCGGTCACGAAACAGACCATCGTGTCGGCGATCCAGCCGAACGCGGTCGACCAGGGCTACGTCGCCGCGGTGAACATGACCGGCGGCGACGCGACCGCGTCGGTGGTCACGCAGATCAACGTGCTGGACACGCTCGGCCTGATCTCCACCTCGTTCGGCCAGTGGCAGGGCGTGCCGGGTGGCGAGCACGTCGAGATGAACGACCCCGAGGCCTTCCGCTACCTGCGGCTGGAGTTCGACCAGGACGTGCTCGTCGGCGCGAACTCGCTGGGCCTGACCGACCACGTCGGCGTGCTGCGCGGGCTGGTCGAGGGCGGGATCAGGCTCGGTGCCTGGAAGGACCGGCTGCTGAAGGACCCGACCCGGCTGATGGAGGCCTACCTCGCGTCGGCCCAGGCGCAGGAGCAGTTCCAGGGCCGCTCGCGCGGCACCGTGCGCTGATCGGGGCCTTGCCCGCGGCCGTGCGCCGCGGGCCGCTACACTCGCGCCCTCGCGTTCTACCCGAGCCTGCCGTGCAGATCACCTTCAAGCTGTTCGCCATGCTGTCCGACCACCTGCCGCAGGAGGTGGACGGGTCGCGCCGCGAGGGCAACGTGATCCGGCTCGAGGTGGCCGAGGGCACGACGGTCCAGCAGATGATCGAGCGCTTCAACCTGCCGCAGAAGCTGGTGCACCTGGTGCTGGTCGACGGCGCCTACGTGGCGCCGGCGGATCGGGCGGGGCGGGCGCTGAAGGACGGCGAGGCGCTTGCGATCTGGCCGCCCATCGCAGGCGGCTGATCGGGGGTTTCAAGCCGCATGCGGCGAGCCCGATCAGCGGGCGCAGCATGGTGGAGGCGGGGTGCGGCGCGCATGCGCGCCGCCGCCGGAACGACCGGCGCGAGCGCGCCGGGCTACTGCGGCGCACGGGTGCGTCCCTCACGTGAATCCGGCGAGAGCCGGCTGACCGCCATGCCCTTCCACGGCTTCACCCGAGTGATGTCCTGTACGCCCGCCGACCTCGCGCGCTGGCTCACCGAGCTCACCGGCACCGACCACGGCATGGCCTCGGGCTCGGCGGCGCTGCCGTTCGACTGGGGCGTGCTGCGCATCGAGACCGAGCCGCTGCCGCCGATCCGGATCGCGTTGTTGCGCACGCGGCAGCTGCGGGTGCGATTCGTCGTTCCCGAGGGCCGCGAGGCCGAAGCGCGCGAATGGATCACGCGCTTCGACCACCACACGCAGCGGGGCGGAGGCTAGCGGCCCGCCGCGCGCGTCGGGCCCGGCCGCGCCGAGCCGTCCTGGCGCGGCCCGGCCGTGCGCCGATGCTCAGCCCACGCCTGCGATTGCGCACTCGCTGGCCGCGCCGCCCGGGCCGTCGGGTTTCTTCTGGCGCAGCGCGACGCCGTTCTTGACCGCGATCACCTCGGCGAGGATGGACACCGCGATCTCGGCCGGCGTGCGGCTGCCGATGTCGAGCCCGATCGGGCCGTGCAGCCGCGCGATCTCCGCGTCGCCGAGGTCGAAGAGCTGGAGCCGCTCCCTGCGCTTGGCGGTGTTGGCCCGCGAGCCCAGCGCGCCGACGTAGAAGCACGGCGACTTCAGCGCCTCGAGCAGCACCATGTCGTCGAGCTTGGGGTCGTGCGTGACGGCGACCACGGCGCTGTGCGCGTCGAGCTCGAGCCGCAGCACCGCGTCGTCGGGCATCTCCCGGGTGAAGGTGGTGCCGGGCACGTCCCAGGTGAGGTGGTATTCCTCGCGCGGGTCGCAGCAGATGACCTCGAAGTCCAGCGCGAGGGCCATCTCGGCCAGCACGCGCGACAGCTGCCCGGCGCCGATGATCAGCATCCGCCAGCGCGGCCCGAAGACCTGGCGCATCGTGTCGCCGGCGAACTCGAAGGCCTCGCCGCGGCGACCGGCCTCGAGCGTGACCGTGCCGGTCTTCAGGTCGACGATGCGGGCGACGAGCTCGTGCGCGGCGGTGCGGGCGAGCAACGCGTCGATCCAGGCGGGCTCGCGCAGCGGCTCCTGCACCAGGCGCAGCGTGCCGCCGCAGGGCAGGCCGAAGCGCGCGGCCTCGTCCTTGGAGATGCCGTAGACGAGGGTGGAGGGGGCGTCGACGCGTTCGCCGTGCCGGACGCGGTCGATGAGGTCGTCCTCGACGCAGCCGCCGGAGACCGAGCCCACGACGAGCCCGTCGTCGCGTAGGCACAGCAGCGCGCCGGGCGGGCGCGGCGCCGAGCCCCAGGTCTCGGCCACGGTCACCAGCCACGCGCGGCGGCCCTCGGCCACCCAGTCGCGGGCCTGCTTCAGCACCCTCAGGTCGAGGCTGTCCATCGTGATCTCCTCGCGGCGCGCCAGCGCGCCAGCAGGTCGTTCGCCATCGCGATCGCAACGGCGAAGGGGTCGTCGGCGATCCTGCGCGCGGCCGCGTCGACGGGACGCGAGCCGATCCGCGCGCTCACATCGTAGTCCAGCCGCGTGCACGCCTGCACCGGCGTCAGCCGCGCCTCGAACGTCGCGGCAGCCGGGCCGATGCGCGCGGCCCCCGGCATGTCGTGACGGTCCGGCCCGGTCATCCGCATCGCTCGTCGTCCGCGCTCAGCGACCGCGCCGCCGCGAGGCTCCGGCCTCTCGCAGCGCACGGCCCAGGTCGCGCAGGCGATCGAGGGAGTGGACCGGCACGTGCCGGTCGACATGGGGCAGCAGCGCGCGCACGCCCGCGGCACGAGGCTGGAAGCCGTCGAATCGCAGCAGCGGGTTCAGCCAGACGAGCCGCCTCGCGAAACGCGACAGCGTGGCGGCGGCGTCGCCGAGCGAGCCGTCGTCGGCCCGGTCCAGGCCGTCGGTGACCAGGATCACCGCCGCGTTGCCGGTGAGCACGCGCCGCGCCCAGTGGCGGTTGAAGTCCTGCAGGCACGGCCCGATGCGGGTGCCGCCGCTCCAGTCCTCCACCGCGCGCGAGGCCGCGTGCACCGCCTCGTCCGGATCGCGCCGCCGCAAGGCCCGCGTGACGTCGGTCAGTCGCGTGCCGAAGGTGAACGCGGCCACGCGGGGACGCGAACGCATCATCGCGTGGGTCCAGTGCAGCATGACCCGCGCGTAGCGGTCCATGGAGCCCGAGACGTCGCAGAGCACCACCAGCGGCGCCGGCCGCTCGCGCCTGCGGCGACGGGCCACGGTGACCAGCGACGGATCGCGGCCCATCCGCCGCAACGTGGCCCGCAGGTCGAGCGCGCCGCGGCGGGCGACCCGCCAGCGCCGCACCGGCACCGGGTCCACCGGCGGCGGCACCTCGCGCACCAGTCGCAGCGCCTCGCGGAACTCGTCGACCGTCATCGACTCGAAGTCGCGCGTACGCAGCCGTTCGCGGTCGGTCCAGGTGAGCAGCGCGTCGATCGTGTGCTCGTCGCCGTCGGCAGGGCGCGGCGGCTCGGGCGCGGCGGGCCGGCCGGCGAGCGCCTGTTCGAGCCGGGCCGGACGCTGCCGCGCAGGCTCCGGGCGACGGCCGGCGATCTTCGGCAGCATCGCCGCCATCATCCGCTCGGCCAGCTTCGGGTCGCGCCAGAAGGCCTCGAATGCCGCGTCGAACAGCGGCATCTGGTCGCGGTGGCCGACCAGCGTGGCGCTCAGCGCGGCGCGCACGTCCTCGCGCCGCTCGAGGCCCACCGCGTCCACCGCGCGGACCGCGGCGACGGTGCGGTCCAGTCCGACCGGCATCCCGGCGTCGCGCAGCACGCGCGCGAAGACGACGACGTTGCGGGCCAGCGAGCCCGGCCTCGCGATCGACGGCCGCACGGCGCCCTCAGGCTCGGCCGGCGGCGGCGGCCAGCTCGGTGAGCAGCCGCTGCGCGTCGCCGCCCTGCATCCGTGCGATGTCGTCCTGGTACTTGAGCAGCACGCCGATCGTGTCGGACACCGTGGCCGGGTCGAGATCCATCCGGTCGAGCGCGACCAGCGCGTTGACCCAGTCGACGGTCTCGGCGATGCCGGGCGACTTGAAGAGGTCGAGTCCGCGCGCGCGCTGGACGAACTCCACCGCCTGGCGGGCGAGCGAGGCGGGCGCCTCGGGCACCGCCCGGCAGACGATCGCGTATTCGCGGTCCACGTCGGGGAACTCGACCCAGTGGTAGAGGCAGCGACGCTTGAGCGCGTCGTGGATCTCGCGGGTGCGGTTCGAGGTGACGATCACGCGCGGCCGGTGGGTCGCGCGGATCGTCCCGTATTCGGGAATGGTGAGCTGCCAGTCGGACAGCAGCTCGAGCAGGAAGGCCTCGAAGGGCTCGTCGGCGCGGTCGAGCTCGTCGATCAGCAGCACCGCCGGCCGCTCGGCCTCGAGCGCGGCCAGCAGCGGCCGCGCCAGCAGCATGTCGCGGCCGTAGAGCGAGCGCTCGACCGCGTCGCGGTCCGCGGCACCCGAGGACTCGGCCAGCCGCAGGTGCAGCAGCTGGCGCGACACGTTCCATTCGTACGCGGCCTGCGCGACGTCCAGCCCCTCGTAGCACTGCAGGCGGATCAGCGGCGCGCCGGTCGCCTCGGCCAGCACCTTGGCCAGCTCGGTCTTGCCTACGCCCGCCTCGCCCTCGAGGAACAGCGGGCGCTGCAGGCGCAGGCTCAGGAACAGGGCCGTCGCGAGACGCCGGTCGGCGAGGTACCCCCGCTCGGCCAGCATCGACGCGACGGCGTCGACGGATGCCGGGACTCCCGTCATGCGCTCGGCGACCCCGAGGCCTGCGCGACCGCCCGCTTCGCCAGCGTCGCCACCAGCGCCGCCCGGTAGTCGGCGGCCGCGTGCAGGTCGGCGTTGACGTCGGTCGGATCGAGGGCGAGCCCGTCGAGCGCGGCGGCCCTGAAGCCGCCGCGGTCGAGCGCCTGCTCGGCCTCGGTCCAGCGGAACGCCTTGGACTTCACGCCGGTGACCGCCACCCGCGTGCCCGCGGGGCCCTGGCTCGCGAACACGCCGACCAGCGCGAAGCGCGAGGCCGGCTGCTTGAACTTCAGGTAGGCGGCGCGTGCGGTGACCGGGAACTCCACCGCGACGATCAGCTCGCCGGGCTGCAGCGCGGTCTCGAACAGGCCGGTGAAGAACGCATCGCCCGGGATCGTACGACGGTCCGTGACGACGGTGGCGCCGAGCCCGAGGATGCCCGCCGGATAGCAGGCCGCCGGGTCGGCGTTGGCGATCGAGCCGCCGATCGTGCCGGCGTTGCGCACCATCGGGTCGCCGATGCCGCCGGCGAGGTCGGCGAGTGCCGGGATCGCCGCCCGCACGTCGGCCGACGAGGCCACGGCCGAGTGCCGCGTCATCGCGCCGATGCGGATCGTGTCGCCGTGCCGCGTGATGCCGGCGAGCGAGCCGACCCCGCCCAGGTCGACGAGGGCCGTGGGTTGCGCGAGCCGGAGCTTCATCGCCTGCACGAGGCTCTGGCCGCCGGCGAGGAAACGCGCGTCGGCGGCGCCGCCCGCGCGGGCCGCCGCGGCCGCATCGGCCGGGCGCTGATAGTCGAAGCTGTACATGGTGAGTGTCTCCTCGTGGCTCAGGCGCGGCTGCGAACGGCGCGCCAGACGCGTTCCGGGGTCGCCGGCATCGCCAGGTCCTTCACGCCGATCGCGTCGGTGATCGCATTGATCAGTGCCGGCGGCGAGCCGATGGCGCCGGCCTCCCCGCAGCCCTTCACGCCGAGCGGATTGTGCGTGCACGGCGTGACGCAGGTGTCGACGGTGAAGTTCGGCAGGTCGGTGGCGCGGGGCATCGCGTAGTCCAGGTACGAGCCGGTCAGCAGCTGGCCGGACTCGTCATCGTAGACCGCCTGCTCGAGCAGCGCCTGGCCGATGCCCTGCGCGAGCCCGCCGTGCACCTGCCCCTCGACGATCATCGGGTTCACGATGTTGCCGAAATCGTCGACCGCGGTGAACTTCTCGATCGTCACGGTGCCGGTGTCCGGGTCCACCTCCACCTCGCAGACGTAGGAGCCGGCGGGGTAGGTGAAGTTGGTCGGATCGTAGAACGCGTTCTCGTTCAGTCCGGGCTCGAGCTTGTCGAGCGGGTAGTTGTGCGGCACGTAGGCCGTCAGCGCGACCTGCGCGAACGGGATCTTGCGGTCCGTACCCGCCACCTTGAACTCGCCGTTCTCGAACTCGATGTCGGTGTCAGCGGCCTCGAGCAGGTGGGCGGCGATCTTGCGGCCCTTGGCGATCACCTTGTCGACCGCCTTGACGATCGCGGTGCCGCCGACCGACAGCGAGCGCGAACCGTAGGTGCCCATGCCGAAGGGCACGCGGCCGGTGTCGCCGTGGACGATCTCCACGTTCTCCACCGGGATGCCGAGCCGGCCGGCGACCACCTGGGCGAAGGTCGTCTCGTGGCCCTGGCCGTGGCTGTGCGAGCCGGTGAACACCGTGACCGTGCCGGTCGGGTGCACGCGGACCTCGCCCGCCTCGAAGAGGCCCGCCCGCGCGCCGAGCGCACCGGCGATGTTCGACGGCGCCAGGCCGCAGGCCTCGATGTAGCAGGAGTAGCCCAGGCCGCGCAGCCTGCCGCGCTTCGCCGACTCGGCCTTGCGGGCCGGGAAGCCGGCGACGTCGGCGAGCTCCTGTGCCTTCTTCAGCGTGGCCTCGTAGTCGCCGATGTCGTAGGTGAGGCCGACCGGCGTCGCGTACGGAAACTCGCGGATGAAGTTGCGCCGGCGCAGCTCGGCCGGGTCGGCCTTCAGGTCGCGCGCGCACTGCTCGACCAGCCGTTCGACGACGTAGGTCGCCTCGGGGCGGCCCGCACCGCGGTAGGCGTCGACCGGGGCGGTGTTGGTGAAGACGCCCTTGACCTCGCAGAAGATCGCGGGGGTCCGGTACTGGCCGGCGAGCAGCGTCGCGTAGAGGATCGTCGGCACCGACGACGCGAAGGTCGAGAGGTAGGCGCCGAGGTTGGCGACCGTCTTCACGCGCATCGCGGTGAAGGTGCCGTCCGCGTCGGTGGCGAGCTCGGCGGTGGTCACGTGGTCGCGGCCGTGCGCGTCGGTCAGGAACGACTCGCTGCGCTCGGCCGTCCACTTGATCGGCCGGCCGACCCGCTTCGACGCCCAGACCAGCGCGGTCTCCTCGGCGTAGAGGAAGATCTTCGAGCCGAAGCCGCCGCCGACGTCGGGCGCGATCACGCGCAGCCGCGACTCGGGCAGGCCCAGCACGAACGCGGCCATCAGCAGACGCTCCACGTGCGGGTTCTGGTTGGCGACGTAGAGCGTGTAGCTGTCGTCGTGGCGGGTCCAGCTCGCATTGGCCGCGCGCGGCTCCATCGCGTTCGGGATCAGCCGGTTGTTGCGGAACTCCAGCTTCGTGACGTGCGCGGCCTTCGCGAAGGCGGCGTCGACCGCGGCCTCGTCGCCGTGGCCCCAGGTGTAGCAGACGTTGTCGGGGGCGGCCTCGTGGATCGCGGTGGCGGCGCCGGCGGCGGTCGCCGTGTCGACGACGGCGGGCAGCACGTCGTAGTCGACGACGATCGCCTCGGCGGCGTCCTTCGCCTGGACCGCGGTCTCGGCGACGACCATCGCGACCTGGTCGCCGACGTGCAGCGCCTTGTCGACCGCGATGATCGGGTGCGGCGGCTCCTTCATCGGCGAGCCGTCGCGGCTGTGGATCAGCCAGCCGCAGGGCAGGCCGCCGATCTTGGACTCGGCCACGTCGCGGCCGGTGAAGATCGCGACCACGCCGGGCATCGCGCGGGCGGCGGCGGTGTCGATCGACACGATCCGCGCGTGCGCATGGGGCGAACGCAGGAAGTGCGCGTAGGTCTGCCCGGGCAGCACCACGTCGTCGGTGTACTGGCCGCGGCCGCTGAGGAAGCGTTCGTCCTCGCGCCGGCGCAGCGGCTTGCCGATCGGGGAGTTCGACAGGTCGGTCATCGTCTCGTCCTCCTCAGACGCGTTCCGCGGCGGTCTGCACCGCGCGGACGATGTTGTGGTAGCCCGTGCAGCGGCAGATGTTGCCCTCGAGGCCCTCGCGGATCGTCGCCTCGTCGGGCTTCGGGCAGTCGGCCAGCAGCTGGACCGAGGCCACCACCATGCCGGGGGTGCAGAAGCCGCACTGCAGGCCGTGGCAGGCCTTGAAGGCTTCCTGGACCGGGTGCAGCGCGCCCTCGGGCGTCAGCCCCTCGATGGTCTGGATCGTCGCGCCCTGCGCCTGCAGGGCCAGCATCGAACAGGCCTTCACGGCCCGTCCGTTCATGAGCACGCTGCAGGCGCCGCACTGGGCGGTGTCGCAGCCCACGTGGGTGCCGGTCAGCTGCAGCTGCTCGCGGATCAGCTGCACGAGCAGCGTCCGGGGATCGACGCTCAGCGACACGGCCCGGCCGTTCACCGTCAACGTCAGGTCGACTTTCATCGGTGCATCTCCTCTCGTCTCGTGGCACCGCCCTCGGGTCCCGGGAGGGGGCCGCTGGGGGCTATGCAGCACCCTGCATAGGTGCCGGCCCGTTGAGGGCCGCGAAGGGTGGGGCAGGGCCGCGGCGGCCGTCAAGTCGGTCGCGAGCCGCGATCGGCGGTATCCCTCGCGAACCCGCGCATTTGCGTGGTCCGGACGGATTCCGGACAATCACGGATTGCCTTTCGCGAGCCGCCGATGAGCATCAAGTCCGACCGCTGGATCCGCAGGATGGCCGAGCAGCACGGCATGATCGAGCCGTTCGAGCCAGGGCAGGTGCGCGAGGTGGACGGCCGCCGGGTGGTGTCGTACGGCACGTCGAGCTACGGCTACGACATCCGCTGCGCCGACGAGTTCAAGATCTTCACGAACATCAACTCGACGATCGTCGATCCGAAGAACTTCGACGAGAAGTCGTTCGTGGACTTCAAGGGTGATGTCTGCATCATTCCGCCGAACTCGTTCGCGCTCGCGCGGACCGTCGAGTACTTCCGGATCCCGCGGAGCGTTCTGACCATCTGCCTGGGGAAGTGCGTGACCGGGGATACGCGCGTGGTGGATGCTCGAACGGGGGCCTTCAAGCCGATTTCCGAGTTCGCGGGCGTGGCGTCGACGGTGTCGATGCAGCGCTGGCGGCTTGGAGACGCGGCCATCTCGGCATTCGTCCCGCAGGGGCGCAAGCCCGTTTTCCACCTTCGCACGAGGGCCGGTCTGTCCATTCGCGCCACGGCCAACCATCCGTTCCGGCAACTCCACGGATGGACCGAACTGTCTGCGCTTCGTCCTGGGGACCGCATCGCCGTCGCACGATCGATCCCGACGTTCGGCAGCACGCCGATCCCCGACTGGGAGGCATCCCTGCTCGGACTGATGATCTCCGAGGGGCAATGCAGCACGCCTGGGCACAGCCCCACCTTCACCAGCGCAGACCCGGTTCTGGTGGATCTGCTGCGTGGCTGCGTCGCATCGGGTGGGTTGGGTGAAGTGACGTACCGCGGGCGATACGGGTACCGGCTGGTGAATCGCGCAGGGCGCGGCGGTGTGCCGGAGAAGAACCGGACGACGCGCTGGCTCGCGTCCCATGGACTCGATTGCACCGCCGAGGGCAAGTTCGTCCCGCAGGCGATCTTCACTGCGCCCAAGGAAACCGTGCGCCTGTTCCTGCAGGCGTTGTTCGCCGGTGACGGAGGCATCTACCGGTCTGATCAGGGCGTGTTCCTGGAGTACTACTCCAAGTCGCGCCGACTGGTCGATGATGTCCGGCATCTGCTGCTTCGCTTCGGTATCTTCTCCCTGGTCCGAGAGAAAACCACGGCGATCGGCACCCCGGCCTATCGCGTCCAGATCACGGCACGCGATCAGGTTCTGCGGTTCGCCGATGAAGTGGGGTTCGTCCCGGAGTCGATCAAGCAGCGGCGGCTCGATGAAGAGATCCTGCCGTTCATCGCGTCGCTACCCACTCGATCGAAGTCGAATTTCGACACCCTTCCTGCGGCAGCTTGGGCACTCCTCGTGTCCGCGGTGCATCAAGGAGGCGGGTCGATGCAGGGCCTCACCGGGAGACAGGCCGATCCGAGGCAATCCGTGCCCCTGGAGCTTGCTCGGCGGGTCGCCTTGGCGATGGCCTGCGACGAGCTCGTGGCGCTCGCGAACGGGCCGGTCTGGGATGTCGTCGAGTCGATCGAGCCTGCCGGAGAAGAAGAGGTCTACGACCTCACGGTACCGGGTGGCCACAACTTCGTCGCGAACGACTTCATCGTCCACAATTCGACTTACGCCAGGTGCGGCATCATCTGCAACGTGACGCCCTTCGAGCCCGAATGGGAGGGCTACGTCACGCTCGAATTCTCGAACACCACGCCGCTGCCCGCGAAAATCTACGCGGGTGAAGGCTGCGCGCAGGTGCTGTTCTTCGAATCCGACGAAGTCTGCGAAACCTCCTACAAGGACCGCGGCGGCAAGTACCAGGGCCAGCGCGGCGTGACGCTGCCCAAGACCTGAGCCCGTGCCCCTGCGCTTCGTCGCGCTGGCCGCGGGCGTCCTGATCGTCTCGACGGCCGCACTGCTGATCCGCTTCGCGATCGACGCCGGTGCCGGGCCGCTGGCGGTGGCGGCCGGGCGCCTCACGCTGGCGGCGGCGGTGGTGGTGCCGCTGGCGCTGGTCCGGCGCAGCGGCGAGCTCGCCGGCCTGCGAGGCGCGGACTGGGGCATCGCCGCGGTCGCGGGCCTGTTCCTCGCGGTGCACTTCGCGACCTGGATCGCGTCGCTGCACTACACCTCGGTGGCCAGCAGCGTGGCGCTGGTCACCACCAACCCCATCTGGGTCGGACTGCTGTCGTGGTGGCTCCTCGGCGAGCCGCCGACCCGGCGAACCGCGGTCGGCATCGGGATGGCGATCGCGGGCAGCGCGCTGATCATCGCCTCCGACCTGCAGGCCGCACCCGGCACCGTCGGCCGCGACCCGATGTTCGGCAACGCGCTCGCGCTGGCGGGGGCGGTCGCGATCTCGGGCTATTTCCTCGTCGGCCGCGGCCTGAACCGTCGCCTCACGCTGCTCGCCTATGTCGCGATCGTCTACGGCGCGGCCGCGGTCGCGATGAACGCCATCGCCGCGGCGGGCGGGCAGGGGATCTGGACGATCCCGCAGGCGGCCTGGCTGCCGATCGCCGCGATGGCGCTGGGCCCGCAGCTCGCCGGCCACACGATCATCAACGCCTCGCTGCGCCACCTGTCGGCCACCTTCGTCGCGCTCGCGATCCTCGGCGAGCCGGTGGGGTCGGCGATCCTCGCCTGGGCGTTCCTCGGCGAGACCTTCGGGCCGCTGCAGCTCGCAGGGTTCGCGACGCTGCTGGTGGGCATCGTGGTCGCCGCGGGCGGCGAACGCCGCGCGACGGCCGAGCCGGCGGCCTCCGCTGAGCCCGGCCGGGGCTGACGGCGGCGCTGCGCGCCGTCGGGCCGGCGTCACCGCCACCCGGACGCCGTGGCCGACGATCGGATCGCGCCGCGTGCCGGCCCGCTTTCGGCGGCCCGTGCCGGGCCCCGCCCGCCGCTTGCGTACAATTCCGCCTGTCCGAAGGCGCCCCGTGCGCCCCGTCCCGAGGAGACCCCCGCCATGTCCGACCGCCTGATCATCTTCGACACCACGCTGCGCGACGGCGAGCAGAGCCCCGGCGCTTCGATGACGCGCGAGGAGAAGCTGCGGATCGCCAAGCTGCTGGAGAAGCTCAAGGTCGACGTGATCGAGGCCGGCTTCGCCGCGTCGTCGAACGGCGACTTCGAGGCGGTCCGCTCGATCGCGACCGCGGTCAAGGACTCCATCGTCTGCTCGCTCGCCCGCACCAACGACCGCGACCTGTCGCGCGCCGCCGAGGCGCTCGCGCCGGCCGCCCGCAAGCGCATCCACACCTTCATCGCCACGTCGCCGCTGCACATGGAGAAGAAGCTGCGGATGACGCCCGACCAGGTCTTCGAGCAGGCGAAGCTCGCGGTGCGCTTCGCCCGCAAGTTCACCGACGACGTCGAGTTCTCGCCCGAGGACGGCTACCGCTCCGAGCCCGAGTTTCTCTATCGCGTGCTGGAAGCCGTGATCGCCGAGGGCGCGACCACGATCAACATCCCCGACACCGTCGGCTACGCGATCCCCGAGCTCTACGGCGCCTTCATCCGCGACCTGCGCGAGAAGATCCCGAACTCGGACAAGGCCGTCTGGTCGGTCCACTGCCACAACGACCTGGGCATGGCCGTCGCGAACTCGCTGGCCGGCGTGGTCCAGGGCGGCGCGCGCCAGGTCGAATGCACGATCAACGGCCTGGGCGAACGGGCCGGCAACACCTCGCTGGAAGAGGTGGTCATGGCGGTCAAGACCCGCCGCGACTTCTTCGGCCTGGAGGTGGGCATCGACACCTCGCAGATCGTCCCCGCCTCCAAGCTCGTCTCCACCATCACCGGCTTCCCGGTGCAGCCGAACAAGGCGGTGGTGGGCGCGAACGCCTTCGCGCACGCCTCCGGCATCCACCAGGACGGCGTGCTCAAGGCCCGCGACACCTACGAGATCATGCGGGCCGAGGACGTGGGCTGGGCCACCAACAAGATCGTCCTGGGCAAGCTCTCGGGCCGCAACGCGTTCAAGCAGCGGCTGCAGGAGCTGGGCATCCAGCTCGAGTCCGAGACCGAGGTCAACGCCGCGTTCGTCCGCTTCAAGGACCTCGCCGACCGCAAGGCCGAGATCTACGACGAGGACATCCACGCGCTGGTGTCCGACGAGTCGGTCACGCAGGAGGACGAGCACTTCAAGCTGCTGTCGATGAAGCAGTCGTCCGAGATGGGCGAGCGGCCGCAGGCGAGCGTGGTCATCGCGATCGGCGGCGTCGAGGCGAAGACCGACTCCGACGGCAACGGTCCGGTGGACGCGGTGCTGAAGGCGATCGAGTCGAAGGTGAAGTCGGGCGCCGAGCTGCTGCTCTACTCGGTCAACGCGATCACCACCGGCACCGAGTCGCAGGGCGAGGTCACCGTGCGCCTCGCACGCGCCGGGCGGATCGTCAACGGGGTGGGCTCGGATCCGGACATCGTCGTCGCCTCGGCCAAGGCCTACCTGAACGCCCTGAACAAGCTGCATTCCGACGCGCCGCGGGTCAATCCGCAGCACGACGTCACGCCCTGAGGCCCGGTACGGCGGGCGGGCGGCGCGTGTCCAGCATGCCGCCGCCGGGCCCGCCGGCCGCGCCCCCGTCCGGAGCGCCCGCGTGAAGCCGCTGTCCCGTCGCATCGCCGCCGTCGCCGGCTCGTTGCTCCTCGCCGTCGCCGCGCTCGCGCAGGGCCCGTCGGCGCCGCCGGCCGGGCCCGACGAATCGGCGTTCACCGCCGACTGGTCGTACGAGGACTGCGGCCTCTTCAAGCTCCCCGAGAACGACCCGTCGGTGCTGTGCGGCTACGTGTCGGTGCCGCTGCGCCACGACGAGCCCGGCTCGCGGCGGATCAAGCTCGCCACGGTGGTGATCCCCGCCTTCGACACGGCGCGCCGCAAGGCCGATCCGCTGTTCCTCGCGCAGGGCGGCCCCGGCGGCTCGACGATCGGCGGCTTCGCGAAGGTGCTGCTCGACGATCCGTCCAAGCGCCCGGTGCTCGACCGCGACCTCGTCCTCTGGGACCAGCGCGGCACCTACTTCTCCCAGCCGCGGCTGCAGTGCCGCGAGACCACGAAGCTGCCGGCGGACGCTTCGCCCGAGGCGCAGCGCGAGGCGCTGCGCGCCTGCGGCAGGCGGCTCGCGGCCGAGGCGGGCGACCTGTCGGCCTTCAACTCGCAGGAGAACGCGCGCGACGCCGACGCCGTCCGCGAGGCGCTGGGCTACGCGTCGTTCAACTTCTACGGCGTGTCCTACGGCACCGAGCTCGGCCAGTTCCTGATGCGGGAGCGTCCGGCGAAGCTGCGCGCCGCGGTGCTCGACGCGGTGGTGCCGGTGGGCTTCAACCTCGTCACCGACGTGCCGGCCGTGAAGCAGCGGGTGATGGAGCGCTATGCGAGGACCTGCGCCGAGTCGGCGGCCTGCAACGCCGCCTACCCGAACCTCGGGCCCCGCTACCTGGCGCTGCTCGATCGACTCGACAAGACCCCGGTGCCGATCCCGCTGGGCCGCCCGGGCCGCGACGGTTCGCCCGCACCCACCGCGACGCTGACCGGCCGCGACCTCGACGGCGCGCTCTACCAGTCGCTCTACCAGCGCGAGGCGGTCCCGCTGGTGCCCTACATCGTCGAGCGCGCGGAGCAGGGCGACTACAGCTTCGTGCTGAACTTCGTGTCGCTGATGCAGGAAGCGCACAGCGACATGGCCGACGGGATGTACATGACCGTGGTCTGCGCCGAGCACGGCGACACCCCCGAGGCCGCGCTGCGCTTCCCGGGCGTGGTGGGCCGGCTCGCCGACGGCGCGGCCGAGGAGGGCCGGCAGATCCTGCAGGTCTGCGGCGACTGGGGCATCCGCCTGCTCGACCGCGGCCAGCTGCGCCCGGTCCGCTCCGACATCCCCACGCTGCTGCTGTCGGGCAGCTTCGACCCGATCACGCCGCCGGC
>JBAXJZ010000010.1:0-22228 GCA_037137595.1 Burkholderiales bacterium
TCGGCGGCGAGATCCCCACGCCGCATCTCGACGCGCTCGCGCGCGAAGGCGTGCGCTTCTCGAACTTCCATGTCGCCGCGTCGTGCGCGCCGACGC
Source organism: Burkholderiales bacterium (assembly GCA_037137595.1). GTDB lineage: Bacteria > Pseudomonadota > Gammaproteobacteria > Burkholderiales > Burkholderiaceae_E > UBA4615. The sequence goes on from JBAXJZ010000010.1 coordinate 97, forward strand.
GCGCGATGCTCTTCACCGGCGTCGAGCACCATCGCGCCGGCGTCGGCAACCTGCTCGAGTCGATGCCGCGCGAGCACCTCGGCAAGCCGGGCTACCTCGGCTCGCTCGCGCCGAACGTGGTCACGGTCGCGTCGCTGCTGCAGGCCGGCGGCTACCGCACGCTCATCAGCGGCAAGTGGAACGTCGGCACCGAACCGCACAACCTGCCCAACGCACGCGGCTTCGACCGCTCGATCGTCCAGGGCGACACCGGCTCGGACAACTGGGATCCCACCCAGCGCTACCTGCCGCACTCGAAGACCGTGAAGTGGTTCGAGGACGGTCGCACCGCGACGATGCCCGAGCGCTTCTACACGTCCGAATGGTTCGTCGACCGGATGATCGGCTACCTGCGCGAGGAGCCCGACACGTCGAAGCCGTTCTTCGCGGTCGTCGGCTTCCAGGCGAACCACGTGCCGCTGCAGGCGCCGGCCGAGTTCATCGCGAAGCACCGCGGCCGCTACGACGCCGGCTGGACCGCGCTGCGCGCCGCGCGCCGCGACCGCGCGGCCGAGCTCGGCCTGGTGCCGCGCGACGTGCCGATGGCGACGATGCCGACCACCGCCGACTGGAACAGGCTGTCCGACGCCGAGCGGCGGCACCAGGCGCGCGGCATGGAGGTCTACGCGGCGATGGCCGAGGCGATGGACCACCACATCGGCCGGCTCGTCGATCACCTGAAGGCGAGCGGCCGCTACGAGGACACGGTCTTCGTCTTCCTGTCCGACAACGGTCCCGAGGGCTCCGATTACCGCGACGCGCAGCTGTGGCTGCGCACGCAGTACACGCAGGACACCGACCGGCTCGGCGGCCCCGGCGCGTACGCGATCCCCGGCCCGAGCTGGGCGAGCGCGTCGGCCGCGCCGCTGTCGGGCTACAAGTTCTTCGCGGGCGAAGGCGGCATCCGCGTGCCGCTGATCGTGGCCGGCGTGCCGGGCGCCGCGTCCGGCTCGATCCACGCCGGGCTCGCGCACGTGATCGACATCGCGCCCACGCTGCTGGAGCTGGCGGGCGTCGCGCATCCGGCGGGTGCGCGTGCGCGCACCGACGCGGGATCGGCCGCGACGCCCCCCGATCCGGGTTCCGCGTCGCCGCCGGTCGAACCCCTGGCCGGCCGCTCGCTGCTGCCCGTCCTGCGTGACCCGCAGGCCCGGCTGCGCGCGCCCGACGAGTCGATCGGCTACGAGCTCTCCGGCAACCGCGCGCTCTACCGCGGCGACCTCAAGCTGACCTCGAGCCTCGCGCCGCTGGGCGACGGCCGCTGGCGGCTCTACGACCTGAAGGCCGACCCCGGCGAGACGCGGGACCTCGCCGAATCCATGCCCACGGTCGTCGCGGCGATGCGCGCCGAGTACGAGGACTGGGCGCGCGCGCACGGCGTGCTGCCGATGCCCGAGGGCTACACGCCGACGAAGCAGGTGATGATCAACAGCGTGCTGAACTACTGGCTGCCCGAGTATGGTCCGATCGGCGCGGCGGTGCTGGCCGCGTCGCTCGCGCTGGTCGTCGTGCTGCTCGCCCGCCGTCGCGCGCGCCGGCGCGGCGCGCGGTGAACGGCGGCTACTTCGCGAGCGCCTGGCCCGCGGAGGACGCGGGCCCGCGACGCCTCGCCGCGCCCCGCGGCGCACCGGGCCTCGCGCTTCGCGCGGGCGAGTCGCTCGTCTGCACGCGCCGGCGCACGCTGCTGTCGACGATGGTCGTGCTGGGTGCGCCCGGCGACGTCTTCCTGCTCACCCACGACGCGCTGCGTGCGCGCCTCGGTCTGCCCACGGCGGCGCGGGTCGAACGCATCGACGCCCGCACGCTGCGCCCGCTCGCGCGCTCGCCGCGGCTCGCCGGCGGCCCGATGTGGCCGGGCGGCCTCGCCGTGCTGCGCGACGGGTCGGTGGTCGCGGTCTACGGCCGGCACGCGCATCGCCTGGACCGCGACTGCCGGCCGCTCGCGTCGCGCACGCTGCCCGAGCCCGAACCGTACAACTCGTTCGTCGCGCTCGACGCGGGCCCGCTGGTGACGAAGAACCTGTCGCGCACGCGGCGCGCGCGGCTCTCGGTGCTCGACCCGGTCACGCTCGAACCGCTCTGCGCGGACCTGATCGCCGACGAGCCCTCGGTCGCGCGGCTGAGCGCCGCGGGCGACACCGTCTACCTGATCGGCCTCACGCACGTGCGCCGCTATCGGTGGGACGCCCGCGCGGCCTGCCTGCGCGCCGACGACGACTGGGTCGTCGACTACGCGGCCGACGCCGGCCGCACGCACGGCTGGGACGCGGTGATCGACGAGCGGCACGCCTGGTTCATGGACAACGGCGAGCACCGCTACCTGACCTCGATGGTCGGCGCGGGCGTCGGCCGCGCGCCGAACCGGCTGCTGCGCATCTCGCTCGCCGATCCGCGCGACCGCATCGCGATCGACGTCAGCGGCCTGCCCGCCGGCAGCGTCACCAACCCGCCGCTGGTCGAGCCGCGCCGCCGCATCGTCGTGGGCTTCGATTCGGCGAACCGCGTGCTGCGCGCGTGGCGCTTCGATGCCGACGGCGGCCCGCTCGAGCCGCTGTGGTCCCGCGCTTCGTTCGGCGTCGCCAGCCACGGCATCGTCTATCCGGACACCGGCGAGCTCGTGGTCAACGACTGGACGCGGCTCGGCGGCGAATCGGTGGTCGTGCTCGACCTCGAGACCGGCGACGAGCGCGGCCGCGTCCGGCTCGGCGGCTGGACGCAGGGCGTGGTCTTCCCCAGCGCGGGCTTCGGCCGCGATCTCTACTGGTCGTCGATGAGCGTGCTCGCGCGCGTCCACGTCCACCCCCCTTCTTCCGGAGCGCAGACATGACCCGTCGCACCCGATGGCCGCTGATCGTGGTCGCCGTCCTCGTGCTCGTCGCCGGCGCCGCCTGGCTCGCGCGCGTGCCGCTGTCGCTCGCGATGGTCGACCGGGTCGCGCGCGAACGCCTGACGACGGACGCGATCGCCTCGCTGCCCGACGGCCTGCACGTCGGCCTGTGCGGCGCCGGATCGCCCTTCCCCGACGAGCGCCGCGCGGGCCCGTGCACGGTGATCGTCGCAGGCGGGCGGCTGCTGGTCGTCGACGCCGGCAGCGGCGCGGCGCGCGGCATCGGCCGGATGGCGCTCGACGCCGGCCGCATCGACGCGATCCTTCTCACCCACCTGCACTCGGACCATTTCGACGGACTGGGCGAGCTGATGCTGCAGCGCTGGGTCGCGGGCTCGCGCAGCGAACCGGTGCCGGTCCACGGGCCCGAGGGCGTCGCCGACGTCGTGGGCGGCCTGATGCGGGCCTACGGCCGCGATCGCGGCTGGCGAACCGCCCATCACGGCGAGGCCGTCGCGCCGCCGTCGGGCTTCGGCGGCGACGCGCGATCGATCGCGCCGGGCGCGGACGGCCGCGCGACGCTCATCGCCGACGGCGACCTCGAGGTCGTGGCCTTCCTCGTCGATCACGCGCCGGTGCACCCGGCCTACGGCTTCAGGATCCGCTACAAGGACCGCGTGGTGGTGCTGAGCGGCGACACGACGCCGAGCGAGGCGGTGCGCCGCGAGGCGAAGGGCGCGGACCTGCTGGTGCACGAGGCGCTGTCGCCGCCGCTGCTCGCGCGGCTCGACGCGGCCGCGGTCGCCGCGGGCCGGAAGAACCTGCACAAGGTCTTCGGCGACATCCTCGACTACCACACCACGCCCGAGCAGGCCGCGGCGATCGCGCGCGACGCGGGCGTGCGCTACCTGCTGCTCAACCACATCGTGCCGCCGCTGCCGATCGCGCCGCTCGAGGAGGCCTTCGCCGGCGACGCGCCGTCGATCTTCGGCGGGCCGGTCCGGGTCGGCCGCGACGGCGACTGGATCGGCCTGCCGGCCGGCAGCCGCGACATCGTCCCCACCCGCGACTTCCGCCTGCCCACGCGATGAACGGATCCGCCCTGCCCGCGGTCGGGCCGGTGCTGCGCACCCCCGACGCCTGCTTCGCCGACCTGCCCGACTTCCCCTGGCCGCCGCGCTTCACCGAGGTCGGCGGCCTGCGCATCGCCTGCATCGACGCCGGCCCGCGCGACGGCCCGGCGGTGCTGCTGATGCACGGCGAGCCGACCTGGTCGTTCCTCTACCGCAAGATGATCCCGGTGCTCGTCGACGCGGGCCTGCGCGCGATCGCGCCGGACCTGGTGGGCTTCGGGCGCTCCGACAAGCCGGCCCGCGCGTCCGACTACTCCTACGCGAACCAGGTCGACTGGATGAACGCGTGGCTGCGCGCCGAGGACCTGCGCGGCGTGACGCTGTTCTGCCAGGACTGGGGCTCGCTGATCGGGCTGCGGATGGCGGCCGAGAACCCGGAGCGCTTCGACCGGATCGTGCTGTCCAACGGCGGCCTGCCGACCGGCGCGCAGGTGATGCCGCCGGCGTTCCGCGCGTGGCGAGCGTTCGCGCGCTGGAGCCCGTGGTTCCCGATCGGGCGGATCGTCGCCGCGGGCTGCGCGCGCGGTCTCGGCGACCGCGAACGCGCGGCCTACGACGCGCCCTTCCCCGACCGCCGCCACCGGATCGCCGCGCGGGTGTTCCCGGGCTTCGTGCCCGCGAGCCCGGACGACCCGTCGCGCGCGGCGAACGAGCGCGCCTGGGGGGTGTTCCGCGAGTGGGGCAAGCCCTTCCTCACGCTCTTCGGCACCCGGGATCCGATCACCCGCGGCGGCGAGGCGGCCTGGCAGCGCGAGGTGCCGGGCGCGCGCGGCCTGCCGCACCGGCGGATCCGCGGCGCCGGCCACTTCATCCAGGAGGACGCCGGCGAGGAGCTGGCCCGGGAGATCATCTCGCTGGTCCGCACGACGCGCGGCGCCGGCGGCCCGGCCTAGCCCCGCGGCCCCGCTCCGGGCCCGCGACCTGCCGGAGGTCGCGGACCCGGCCGGCACGACACGGATGGCATCGGGAGGCGGCACGCGGCGGGCCGCGCCGTCCGTGTAGACTCGTCCGATCCCGCCGGCCCGGCCGGCCGACCCGTTCCCACGATGTCCGACACCGCTTTCGCCTCCGCCCTGCGCGGCGTCACCACCGCCACGCTGACCACGCTGCTGCTCAAGCACGGGCTGCGCAACACCTGGATCCGCGGTGCCGTGCCGCTGCGCGAGGGCCAGCCCCGCGTGGTCGGCCGTGCGTTCACGCTGCGCTTCGTGCCGGCCCGCGAGGACCTGGCCACGCCGGAGTCCTGGTCGTCGCCGATCTCCACGCGCGCCGCGATCGAGGCGATGCCCGAGGGCTGCGTCGCCGTGGTCGACGCGATGGGCGTCACCGACGCCGGCATCTTCGGCGACATCCTCTGCGCGCGGATGGCGAAGCGCCGCGTCGGCGCACTGGTCACCGACGGCGTGGTCCGCGACGCGGCCGGCGTGCTCGGCACCGGCCTGCCGGTCTGGAGCCGCGGCGCGGCCGCGCCGCCCTCGGTCGCGGGCCTGACCTTCGTCGCGTGGCAGCAGCCGATCGGCTGCGGCGGCGTCGCGGTCTTCCCCGACGACTGGATCGTCGCCGACGGCGACGGCGCGGTGGTCGTGCCGGCCGCGCTCGTGCAGAAGATCGCCGAGGCCGCGCCCGAGCAGGAGACGCTGGAGGCCTGGATCATGGGCGAGGTCGAGTCGGGCGCCTCGCTGCCCGGCCTCTATCCGCCGAACGCCGAGCAGCGCGCCCGCTACGAGGCCTGGAAGAAGGGGCGCGCGTGACGATGGGCCGCGCGCAGCCGCGCCCGGGTGCCGCGCCCGGCACCGCGCCGATGGACCTGCGCACCCGGGTCCTGCCCAACGGGCTCACGATCGCGTCGGTGCGCCTGCCCGGATTCCGCACCGCCTCGGTCGGCGCCTTCGTGCGGGTCGGCTCGCGCGACGAGCCCGCGCACCTGAACGGCATCTCGCACTTCCTCGAGCACATGGCCTTCAAGGGCACCGAGACCCGCGACGCGCGGCGCATCTCGCTCGAGATCGAGCGCGTGGGCGCGTCGATGAACGCCTACACCGCGAAGGACCACACCGCCTACCACGCGACGCTGCTGGCCGAGCACATGCCGGTGGCGCTCGACGTGCTGGCCGACGTGATCCGCCGATCGACCTTCCCCGCCGAGGAGATCGAACGCGAGCGCGGCGTGATCCTGCAGGAACTCGGCGACGCCGCCGACGACCCCGAGTCGATCGCGCAGGACGAGTTCGACCTGAAGGCCTGGCCGCGCCAGGCCTTCGGCCGGCCCATTCTCGGCACCGCGCGCTTCGTGAAGCGCGTGACCCGTGACGACTTCCTGGGCTATCTCGGGGCGCACTACCGCGCGTCGAACATGGTCGTTTCCGCCGCCGGCGACGTGGACCACGAACGCTTCGCCGACGCCGTCGAGCGCCGCTTCGGCGACCTGCCCGCCGGCACGCCCGCCGAGCGCGAGGCCGCGCGCTACGTCGGCGGCTACCGTCACGTCGACGACGACTACGAGCAGACCTCGATCGCGCTCGGCTGGCCGGTGCCCGCGCGCACCGATCCGCGCTACGCGGTCTACGAGCTGCTCGGCGAGCTGCTGGGCGGCGGCATGTCGTCGCCGCTGTTCCAGTCGGTGCGCGAGCAGCGCGGGCTGGCCTACCAGATCGACGCCTGGACCGAGGGCCACGACGACTGCGGCACGCTGCAGGTCACCGCGGGCGTCGCGCCGCGCAACCTGCGCGTGTTCTTCGACGTCGTCTGCGACGAGCTCGTGGCGCTCACCCGCAGCGTCGCCCCCGAGGACCTCGAGCGCACGCACAACCAGCAGGCCACCCACCTCGCTCGCAGCCTGGAGCGGCCGATGGAGCTGGCCGAGACGGTGGCGCGCGACCTGCTCGTGCACGGCCGCGTGGTCTCGCCCGACGAACGCATCGCCACCACGATGGCGATCACCGCCGACGACCTGATCGCCGCGGCCCGCGCGATGCTCGCCGCGACGCCCACGCTGGTGCTGGTCGGCCGCGCCGGGCGCGGCGACCACCACGAGGCGGTGCGGCGGCGGCTCGGGTCGCCGGGCTGATCGAGGCCGACGGGCGTCACGATCCGCCCGACGCCGCCCCCCTGACCAGGAGTCCTTCCTTGCACGTCTCCACCGCCCGCCGCGAGCTGCCCGTCTGGCGCTCGATCCTCTTCGTCCCCGCGGTCAGCGACCGGTTCGTCGACAGCGCGCTCAAGGGCGACGCCGATGCGCTGCAGATCGACCTCGAGGACAGCGTCGGCCCCGCGCAGAAGGATGAGGCGCGCGCCCGCGTCGCCGCGATCGCGGACCGCTTCGCCGCCGCCGGCCGCGACGTCACCGTCCGCGTGAACCGCCCGTGGCGGATGCTGGTGCGCGACCTCGAGGCCACGGTCCGCGCGTCGGTCAAGGCGATCGCGATGCCCAAGGTCCCCGACGCCTCGTTCGTGCGCCAGCTCGCCGAGGTGCTCGCCGACCTGGAGCGCGAGCGCGGCCTGCCGACGGGCCACACCCGCGTGATCACGATGGTCGAGGACGCGGAGGGCCTCGCGCACCTCGACGACATCGCCGCCGCACATTCGCGCGTGGTCGGCCAGATCGTCGGCGGCGAGGACCTGTCGGTCTCGCTGGGCTCGACGGTCGACGACGACGCGATGTACGCGCCGAACGTCGACAACGTGCGGGCCGCGCGCCGCGCGGGCGTGCTGCCGCTGGGCTTCATCGGTTCGGTGGCCGACTACCGCGACGTCGACGCCTACCGCGCGCGCATCGTCCGCGCGCGCCGGCTGGGCTTCGAGGGCGCGTTCTGCATCCATCCGACGCAGGTGCGTGTCTGCAACGAGGCCTTCGCCCCCGATGCCGCCGACGTCGCCGCCGCGCGGGCGATGATCGACGCCTTCGACCGCGAGGTGGGCGCGGGCCGCGCGGCCTTCGCGTGGCAGGGCCGGATGGTCGACCTTCCGGTCGTCGACCGTGCCCGCAGGCTGCTCGCCCGGCACGACGCGATCGCGGCGAAGGTGCGACCGGCCCCTTGAAGGTGTCGGCGTTCGCCTCGAGTCGAGCCTGACGGGACCCTGATCTTGATCTGACGCAAGCGGACCGCCCCGCGATCGGCGCACGCTCGAATCGTCCCGACCCCCTCGAGGAGACGATGATGAGAACGACGCTCGCCTGCCTGCTCGCCACCGCGATGTCCGCCTCCCTGCCCGCCTTCGCCCAGTCGATCGACTACGGGCAGGCGGAATTTGCATCGAACTGCAGCGGCTGCCACGGCGCCATGGCCCGCGGCGACGGCCACTTCCGCGAGTTCCTGAACCGCGCGCCCGCGGACCTGACGGTGCTCGCCCGGAACAACGGCGGCGTGTTCCCGGCGCAGCGCGTGATGCAGGCGATCGACGGCCGCAACACCGTCTCGGGCCACGGCCGCGCCGGCGAGATGCCGATCTGGGGCGCGGTCTATGCGATGCAGGCCAAGGGCGACCCGACGACCGTCGGGCTCCCGCCCGAGGCCGCCGCCAGGATGAAGATCGCGCTGCTGGTCGACTACCTGTACCGCATCCAGCAGCGCTGAGGGCGCGCCTCAGGCCGCGACCGCCTCGCCCGTCACGCCCACCCGGGCCGAGGCGCGGATCAGGTCGACGGCCTTCTCCGCGATCGCGATCGTCGGCGCGTTCGTGTTGCCGCCGACGATGCGCGGCATGATCGATGCGTCGACCACGCGCAGCGCGTCGATCCCCCTGACCCGCAGCGACGCGTCGACGACGTCGTTCGCGCCGGGGCCCATCCGGCAGCTGCCCACCGGGTGGTAGATCGTGTCGACGCGCTCGCGCAGGAAGCCCTCGATCTGCGCGTCGGTCCGAACGCCGGCCGAGGCCGCGAGCTCTCGGCCGCCGAAGCGCGCGAGCGCCGGCTGCGACAGCACGTGCCGCATCGCCTTGAAGCCGCGCGTCATCGCGTCGACGTCGTCGCGCTCGGCGAGGAAGGCCGGGTCGATCGCCGGCGCGGCCAGCGGGTCGGCGCTCGCCAGCCGCACCCGGCCGCGGCTCTTCGGGCGCAGCAGGCAGACATGGCACGAGTAGCCGTGGCCGAACACCGTCTTGCGGCCGTGGTCGACCAGCTTGCCGATCACGAAGTGCAGCTGGACATCGGGCTCCGACTCCTCCGGCCGCGTGCGCAGGAAGGCGCCCGCCTCGGCGAAGTTGGTGGTGAGCGGGCCGGTGCGCGCACGCCGCCATTCGCCCACGCCGCGCAGCAGCCGCGGCAGCCCGGCGAACGAGAGCCCGAAGAGCTCGGTCGCGCCCGGCAGGTCGACGACCTGCACCACGTCCGGATGGTCGTGCAGCGATTCGCCCACGCCCGGCAGGTCGTGGACCACCGCGATGCCGTGTTCGCGCAGGTGCGCCCCCGGTCCGATGCCCGACAGCATCAGCAGCTGCGGCGAGCCGAACGCGCCCGAGGACAGCAGCACCTCGCGGCGCGCGAGCGCGCGCGCGGTCGAGCCGTCGGCGCGGCGGTACTCGACGCCGGTCGCGCGGCGTCCGTCGAGCAGCAGCCGCGTCGCGTGCGCGCCGGTGATCACCTCCAGGTTCGGGCGGCCGAGCGCGGGCGCGAGGTAGCCCTTGGCCGCGCTGCAGCGCTCGCCGTTGCGGTGGGTGACCTGGTACCAGCCCACGCCTTCCTGCGTCGGGCCGTTGAAGTCGGTGTTCTCGGGCAGCCCCGCCTGCACGCCCGCCTCGATGAACGCGCGGGCGAACGGATTCGGTGAGCGCAGGTCGGCGACGTTGAGCGGGCCGCCGGTGCCGTGCAGCGCGTCCGCGCCGCGCTCGTTGTGTTCGGCGCGCCGGAAGATCGGCAGCATCTCGGCCCAGCTCCAGCCGGGATTGCCGGCGGCAGCCCAGCCGTCGTAGTCCGAGGGCACGCCGCGCGCGTAGATCATCGCGTTGACCGAGCTCGAGCCGCCGAGCACCTTGCCGCGCGGCTGGTAGCCGCGCCGGCCGCCGAGGCCCGGCTGGGGGACGGTCTGGTAGGCCCAGTTGGCCTGGCCGTTCTTGGCGAGCAGCGCGAGCCCGGCGGGGCAGTGGATCAGCACGCTCGAGTCGGGCGGACCGGCCTCGAGCAGCGCGACCGAGACCGTGGGGTCTTCGGAGAGCCTCGCGGCGAGCACGCAGCCGGCCGAGCCGGCACCGATGACGACGTAGTCGAAGGCGGGGGCGGAGGAGGTGTCCATCCTGATCGTGCGGGTGTTCATCCTGCGCTTGTACCCCATCCGCGTCACGCGCGCATGATGCGGCGCGTCATGGCGGCGAGGCGTGGCCGGCCGGGTATCGCGCGTGGCCGCGCGCCGCTCAGCAGCGGATCGAGATCCCGCCGTCGACGGCCAGCACCTGCCCGGTGATGTACTCCGCCTCGTCGGAGGCGAGGAACGCCGCCGCCTTCGCGATGTCCCAGCCCGTCCCCATCCGGCCGGTCGGGCACAGCGCGTTGCGCTTCTCGATCATCTCGGCCTCGGAGGCGTACTGCCCGACGATCGCCTTCTCGATGTGCGGCGTGTGCATCATCCCCGGCATGATCGCGTTCGCGCGGATGCCCTTCTTCGCGTACTCGAGCGCGATCGACGCGGTCAGGTGGTTCAGGCCCGCCTTGCTCGCGTAGTAGGCCGGGTACGGATAGCCGGTGTAGCGCACCGCCGCGATCGACGAGATGTTGACGATCGCGCCCTTGCCCTGCCTCACCATGTGCGGGATCACCGCCTGGCAGGTCAGGAACACGCTCTTCAGGTTCACGTCCATCGCGAGGTCCCACTCCTCCTCGCGCAGCGTCTCGGTCGTGCCCATCGCCGGCAGGCCGACGTTGTTGTGCAGCACGTCGATGCGGCCCCACTTCGCGACGATCCCGGCCACGACCTCGTTGATCCGCGCGCGGTCGGTCACGTCGCAGGCCCAGGACTCGGCGGTGCCGCCCTCGCCGCGGATGATGCCCACGGTCTCGTTCGCCGCCTCGAGGTTCAGGTCGATCGCCGCGATCGTGGCGCCGTCGCGCGCGTACTGCACCGCCGCGGCCTTGCCGTTGCCCCAGCCCGGGCCGACCGAACCGGCGCCGAACACCACGGCCACGCGGCCGTCGAAACGTCGTGTCATCCGAAAGCTCCCTGAGAGAGAAGGTCGTGCCGCGCCGCTCGCGACGGCGCGACACGGGAACGCGTCCGCTAGCGGCCCCCGACCACCGAGGGCAGCCAGGTCGACAGCGCCGGCACGTAGGTCACCAGCAGCACCACCGCCACCGCGGCCGCGAGGAACGGGATCACCTCGCGGTTGACCTCGTCGCCCGGCGCCTTCGCGATCAGCGCGCCGATCGACAGGCAGATCGCCACCGGCGGCGTGATCAGCCCGATCAGCAGGTTGATGCCGACGATCATCGAGAAGTGGTAGGGGTCCACGCCGAACTTCGCGGCGACCGGATAGAGCACCGGGCACAGCAGCACCAGCGCCGGGCCGTTCTCCATGAACGTGCCCACCAGCAGCAGCAGCACGTTCACCACCAGCAGGAACAGCACCGGCGAGCCGATCGAGCCGAGCATCCACTCGGAGATCTTCTGCGGTGCCTGCCCGTAGGCGAGGAACCACGAGACGATCTGGGCGCCGCCGAGGATGATCATGATCACCGCGGTGCCGCGGGCCGACGCGACCAGCGCCTCCCAGATCTTCGCGAGGTTCAGCTCGCGATGGACGAACAGCCCGACGAACAGCGCATAGGCCACCGCGACCGCCGACGACTCGGTCACGTTGAAGATGCCGGTGCGGATGCCGACGATCAGCAGCAGCGGCATCGCGAGCGCCCAGGCCGAGCGCACGAACGCGCGCCACAGTCCGGCCGCACCGACCCGCTCGGCGGTCGGGTAGTTGCGCCTGCGGCTCACCAGCAGCGCGACGAGCATCATCGCGCCGGCATACAGGAAGCCCGGGATCACCGCCGACATGAACAGCTTCAGCGGCGACAGGTTCGTCAGCACGCTGATCATCAGGAAGGTGATCGACGGCGGGATGATCGGGCCCACCACGTTGGCCGCGGCGGTCAGCGCCGCCGCGAAGCCGCGGTCGTAGCCGGCCTTGATCATCGACGGGATCAGCACCTTGCCGAGCGCCGAGGTGTCCGCCACCGCCGAGCCCGAGATGCCGGCCATCAGCGTGGCCGACGCGACGTTCGACATCGCGAGCCCGCCGCGGAAGCGGCCGAAGAGCGCGTTGCAGAAGTCGAGCAGCCGGTCGGTCATGCCGCCCATCGACATCAGCTCGCCCGCCAGCAGGAACAGCGGGATCGCGAGCAGCAGGAAGCTGTCGAGGCCCTGGTAGACCTGCTGCGGCACCACCATCAGGTCGATGTCGCCCACCGAGAGCACGGCGATGGTGGCGGACAGCACCAGCGCGAAGGCCACCGGCACCGCCAGCAGCAGCAGGACGGTCAGCGCGGCCGCGAGAACGAGGAGCATCGTCATCGCAGGCTCACTCCGTGTGCAGGTTCGAGTCGACCGGTGGCGTCTCGCCGCCCAGCCGCGCGAGCGCGAGCACGATCGCCATCAGCACCGCGCCCACGCACATCGACGCGTAGGGCACGGTCATCGGGATCTCGAGCGCGGGCGAGTCCTGCACCGCGTTCATCTCGGCGAACCGGTAGCCGGCCCAGCCGAGCACGAAGGCGGTGGCCATCATCGCGAGGTCGCGCAGCGCGAGCAGCACCGCGCGCGTGCGGGGTCCCACCGCGTCAACCAGCGCGCCCACCGCGATGTGGCCCCCGCTGCGCAGACACGCGGCCGTGCCCAGCATCGCCATCCACGCGACCAGCATCCGCGCCACCTCCTCGGTCCACGCGGGCGCGCGGCCGAGCACGTAGCGCCCGAAGACCTGGTAGAAGAGCGTCGCGGCGACCGCGAGCAGCATCAGGCCGAGCACCGCGTCGAGCACGCGCTCGATGCGGGTCGCCCAGGCGATCGCCGCCGACGGCGGGCGCGTCGCCGCGCCCGCGCCGGTCCGGCGCGCCTCGTCCTTCGAGGCGCTCACGTCACTTGACCGCCGAGAACTTCGCCGCCCACGGCGCGAGGTCCGGGAACTCCTTGCCGATGCCCCCGAGCTTGGCCCGCAGCGCCTCGCGGTCGATGTCGTTGAACTGCATGCCGCGCGACTCGAGCTTCCTGCGCAGGTCGGCCTCGGTCGCGACCATCCGGTCGGTCGCGGCCAGCATCGCCGCCTCGCCCTCGTCCTTCAGCAGCTTCTGCACGTCGGCCGGGAGCTGCCTGAAGCGCGCGTCGCTGAAGATCCAGGTCATCGCGCCGATCACGTGACGCGTGTCGATCGCGAACTTCTGCACCTCGTTGTACTTCATCGACTCGATGATCTCGAGCGGGTTCTCCTGGCCGTCGACCACACCCTGCTGCATCGACGTGAACAGCTCCGAGACCCCCATCGGCACCGGGCTCGCGTCGAGCAGCTCCCAGGTCATCCGGTACATCTTGAGCGGCGGCACGCGCAGCTTCAGGCCCTTGATGTCGGCCACGTTCCTCACCGGCTTGTTCGAGGTGAGCCAGCGCGATCCGCGGTAGCCCGCGCCGACGATGCGGAACGAGGTCTTCTTCGCCACCTCCTCCATGAACTCGGCGCCGACCGGGCCGTAGTAGACCTTCTTGAAGTGGTCGACGTCCCGGATCAGGTACGGGTAGGCCTCCAGGCCCGGCAGGATGTTGTAGCGGTCGAGCGTACCGATCGACTGCAGCACGATGTGGTTCGTGCCGATCCTCAGGCCCTCGATGGACGCCGGCCAGTCGCCGGTCGAGCCGCTCGCGGCGATCTCGATCTTGACGCGGCCGCCGGACTTCTGCTCGACGGCCTTCGCGTAGGCCTCGGCGGTCTCGAACCAGATGTTGCCCGGGTTGTAGATGTGGGCCATCTTCAGCACCAGCGGCTGGCCCTGCGCGAACGCGGGCGCCGCGGGCAGCGCGGCGGCGAGCGCGGCGGCGCCCAGGGCCTTGACCAGGCCTCGTTTCGTGATCGACATCGTCCTCTCCTCTGTCTCTGCGGGGTGGGTGCAGCGAATGTGCCGGGGGTCGTTCAGCGAGCGAGCCCCTGGCGCCAGTACTCCATGTTCAGGTCGGCGGCGCGCAGCGCCTCCGACGCGTCGTTGCCTGCGGCGTCGGCGTCGCCGGCCTCGATCCTCAGGTACTCGGTCTCGTGGAACTCGGCGGTCCGCGCGGCGCCGTGGCGCTCGAGCGAGCGCGCGACCCAGGGCGCGACCGCGGTCAGCACGAAGTCGGCGAGGCTCGCGAGCATCTCGTTGCCGCAGGCGGCGTAGACGGCGCGGTGGAAGGCCAGGTCGGCCTCGAGCACCGCCTCGGCCGGCGGCACGGGCTGTGCGGCCAGCCGGCGCATCCGGTCGATCGCGTCGCGCATCGAGGCGAGGTCCGCGGCGTCGCGGCGGCGCGCGGCCATCTCGGCACAGGCACGCTCGAAGACCCGGCGCACCTCGATCAGCGCGGCGTCGTCCGACTGCGCGACCAGCGAGCGGAACAGCATCAGCTGCGCCACCGAGGCCTCGACGCCCTCGCGCACGAAGCTGCCGGTGCCGTGACGCACGTCGACGACGCCGGAGGACTGCAGCATCCTCACCGCCTCGCGGACCGAATTGCGGCCCACGCCGAGACGGTGCGAGAACTCGTGCTCGGTGGGCAGCCGATCGCCGGGGCCGAGACGCCCGGCGGCGAGCTCGGCGCGGACGAAGTCGACCACGACGTCGGCGCGCCGCCGCGGCCGCCGCGCGGCGGCCGTCATCCCGATTGCCTCCCTGGTGCCCATCGTCCGGGTCGTCTCGTCGAATCCCGGTCAGGATAGGGGTCATCCTACAACCGCACCATGCGGGTCCCGCGCGCCGCGCCGAAAGCGGAACACGGGGTTCGCCCATCGAACCTCGTGGCGCCGCGCGTGCCGGAGCGGCCGTCCGCGGATAAGCTTCGAAGTCGGCGCCGGCCCCGTACCGGTGCGGGGAGAGACCGATGGACCGCAACGACGCGCCACTGCTGCCGCGCACGTGGGCCGCGCCCGACGGCGCGCGGATCGTGCTGCGCCGGATCGGCCCGGCCGACTTCGACGCGTCGCGGACCTTCCTGTCGTCGCTGTCCTACGGCACCCGCTACTTCCGCTTCGGGCGAGGACGGTTCGAGTACACCGACGACGAACTGCGCGCGCTGTGCGAGCCCGACCGCACGCGCCGCGACCAGGTGGTGGCGCTCGCCCCGGACAGCGGACGCATGCTCGGCTCGGCGCGCTACGTCCGCGCCGACGGGGACGCGGCGTGCGGCGACTTCGCGATCGTCGTCGCCGACGACTGGTCGGGCCGCGGGCTGGGCCGCGCGCTGCTGGCCGCGCTGATCGACGCGGGCCGCGAGGCGGGGCTGCGCGAGCTGCGCGGACGGATCCTGGGCACGAACGCCGACATGCTGGGCTTCGTCGCGCGGATGGGGTTCACGCTGGACGCCGAGGGCGGGCCGCTTCGGACGGCCACCCTGACGCTCTGACACCCCGGGCGCGACGCTCGCGCGGCTCAGGGAGCGGTCAGCAGCAGCGTCCGATGGGGCGTGACCTCGGAGAGCCGGGCGAGAGCCCGACCGGATTCGCATCGGTCGGTGCGGGGATCGTCAGGCAGTCGCTGATTCCCGTGCAGTCGTACGAGATCGCATGGGGTAGAGCGCCGGTCCGTTAGCGTCCGGCAGCCCGGTTACAGCGGCGTCGCAATTCGTCGCCGATTGTCACGCGCGACCCCCCACGCGCGTCCCGGCGTCATCGAGAATCCGTGGACGAACCGCGGGAGACGCCGACCTGCCCGACACCCCGTCGCACGTGTCGCGCCCGGACCGCGCCTCGACGAACACCAAGGAAACGAACGCGATGGCTCGAATGAATCGGTCCGGTACCGGCACGGCGCTGATCTGCCTGATGCTCTGTCTCGGCGGTTGCGGGAGCGGGGGCGGGGGCGGGGGCGGGAGCGCGGACGCCGGGACAACCGCACAGAACGCCACGAGTCCGCAACCGCAGACACCTGCCGGGCCGCAGGTCGAGCCACCGAGCATCACCGCCCAACCCACGGCCCGGACGGTCAACGAAGGCGCCGTCGCGAGCTTCAGCGTCTCGGCGACCGGTGGTGCGCCGCTCGCCTACGGATGGCAGTACAGCGCCGATCGGGGCGCCACCTGGACCAGCGCCCCGGGCATGGCCACCTCGTCGAGCTACACGACGTCGGCCACCACGGTCGCGAACGACGGGTTCTCGTACCGGGTCCTGGTCTCGAACGCGGCAGGCACCGTGGCGAGCGCCGCCGCGCTGCTCACGGTGGTGCCGACCCCCCGCCCGCCTTCCGTCGAACGCCAGGTCAACGCGACGGTCACCGGCAGCGGGATCACGGCTGCACCCGCCGCCGGCGAGGCGCCCCATCTGGCGATCAACCCCTCTCCCGCGGTGGCCGCGCGGGGCAAGCTGCTGGTGTTCATCCCCGGCACGCAGGGACGACCCTCGCAGTACTCGTACCTCCTCAGGGCGGGCGCGTCGCGCGGCTTCCACGCGGTCGGCGTCAACTATCCGAACCAGGTGGCGATGGGCACCCTGTGCCAGACCAGCGCCGACCCGGGCTGCTACTGGAACGCGCGCAACGTGGTCGTCTTCGGCGGCGGCACGCCGGTGAGCGGGCAGAGCCCCGTCACGCCGGCCGATTCGATCGTGAATCGATTGAACCGCCTGCTGGTCTGGCTGCACGCGAACCAGCCGAGCGAAGGCTGGGATCAGTATCTGCTCGTCGACCAGACCGTGGACTGGCGCAAGGTCGTCCTGGCGGGCCATTCGCAGGGCGGCGGACACGTCGGGGTGCTGGCGAAGTCGGTCGAGCTCGCGCGGGCGGTCTACTTCTCGTCGCCCGAGGACTGGAACGACCTGACGGACCAGGCGGCACGGTGGACGTCGACCCGACCGAACGTCACCCCCGCCGACCGGCAGTACGGGTTCGGATCGGATGCGGACACCCTCGTTCCCAACTCACACGCCTTCGTGCACTGGGACGGTCTCGGCCTGACGCGACCGCCGTCCGGCCCGGTGTCGGTCGACGCAGCCGCCGCCCCCTTCTCGGGCTCTCGTCAGCTGCGGACCGGACTGTCCTACAACCCCGCCTCGACGGCCCCGACCCTCGCGCTGCGGAACCACGGCATCACCGTCGTGGACGTCTCGACACCGGTCGACGGCAGTGGCAGGCCGCTCTTCGATGTCAACGGGGTCTGGCAGTACCTGTGCTTCGACTGAAGGCCGCCCGACCCGGCGCGGCCGGCCGGCACACCGCGGCACGCGACCCCGGTCGATCCGGTCGCAGCGATCGGCCCGCGGTGGGCTTGGGGCAAAAAAAAAGCCAGGCAACGGCCTGGCTTCTCGAGACGGGTGGTGGACCGAAGGAGGATCGAACTCCCGACCTCCGCATTGCGAACGCGGCGCTCTCCCAGCTGAGCTATCGGCCCGACGAAGCCCTCTACTATACGTCGTTCCAGCCCCCCCTGCAAGTCGGTCGCGCCCCGTCCGGGCGCTCCCGACCACCGTCCGGAAGGCCGCTCAGAGGCCCAGCGTCTTGGGCAGCCACAGCGTGATCACCGGGAAGGCGATCAGCACCGCGAGCCGCAGGATGTCCGCGAAGAGGAAGGGCATCACGCCCTTCCAGATCTGGCTGGTGGGCACGTCCGGCAGCACCGAGCGCAGCACGAACACGTTCATCCCCACCGGCGGGCTGATCATGCCGATCTCCACCACGCAGACGATCAGCACGCCGAACCAGATCGGGTCGAAACCGAGGTGCACGACCAGCGGAAAGAAGATCGGCACCGTCAGCAGGATCATCGACAGCTCCTCCATCGCCGTGCCCAGCAGCACGTAGACGAAGCAGATCGCGACGATCACGGCGATCGGGTGGATCTGGAACTGCTCGACGAAGTCCTTGAGGTCGTTGGGCATCGTCGTGAAGTTCGCGAAGCTCGCGAACACCGACGCGCCGATCAGGATCGTGAACAGCATCGCCGTGGTCCGCGCCGACGACACGAGGATGTCGACCAGCACCGGCCACGACAGCGTGCCGCGCACCAGCGCGAACAGGAAGCCGCCGAACGCGCCGATGCCGGCCGCCTCGGTCGGCGTGAACCAGCCGCCGTACATGCCGCCCATCACGATCGCGAACAGCACGACCACGCCCCAGATCGCCTTCAGCGCCTGCAGCCGCTGGGCCCACGACGAACGCTCGCCCGGTGGCCCGAGCTCGGGGTTGCGCGCGGTGACGATCGCGGCGGCCGCGATGTAGAAGCAGGTCGCCATGATCCCGGGCAGCACGCCGGCGGCGAACAGCGCGCCGATGCTCTGCTCGGTCATGATCGCGTAGAGCACCATGATCACCGAGGGCGGGATCAGGATGCCGAGCGTGCCGCCGGCGGCGATCGAGCCCGCGGCGAACGAGTCGCGGTAGCCGAAGCGACGCATCTCGGGCATGGACACGCGCGCCATCGTCGCGGTGGTGGCGATCGAGGAGCCGCAGATCGCGCCGAAGCCGGCGCAGGCCGCCACCGTCGACATCGCGAGCCCGCCGCGCTTGTGGCCGATGAACGAATAGGCCGCCGCGTAGAGCTCGCGCGACATGCCGGCCCGCGTCACGAAGTTGCCCATCAGCACGAACAGCGGCACCACCGACAGCGTGTACTTGGCGATGTCGAGGATCTCGGTGGTGGTCGAGGCGACCGCCGCGTTCCACGAGCGCATCCACCACAGGCCGGCGAAGCCGACCACGGCCATCGAGAACGCGATGGGCACGCGCAGGGTCATCAGCGCGAACATCGCGACGAATCCGAGCAGGGTCTCGATCATGGTGGCGCCCCGCTCAGACCGCGCCGGCGGTCGGGTCGTCCTCGGTCTCGGCGGGCGGCCTGAACGCGAGATAGAGGTGCATCAGTGCGGTGAGCGCGAGCATCGCGCCGGCCGCGTAGTACCACGGCGCCAGCGAGAGCTGCAGCTGCGCGGTGGTGTCGCCCTGCTCGGCGGTGCGGCCTGCCCGCACGAACACGAGCCAGGCGCCGCCGGCGAGCAGCGCGGTGCAGATCAGGTTCGACAGCGCGCCCTGGATCTTCTGCAGCGCCTCGGGCAGCAGGTGGTCGAGCAGGTCGAAGAGCACGTGCTCGCCGCGCAGCGAGGTGAGCGGCAGCCCGGCGAAGATCACCCCGAACATCATCAGCTCGGTGACCTCGAGGCTGCCCGGGATCGAGTGGTCGAGGAGCTTGCGGCCGAGGACGTCGACGAAGGTCAGCGCCATCATGCCGAAGAGGCTCGCGCCGGCGATCCAGCCGAGCAGGCGTTCGAGGTGTCGGATCACGATGAGGAGCGGGAGGAGGCGACGGGTCCGCACCGGCGCGCCCCTCGGGCGCGCCGGCTCGCTGCGTCAGTTCTTCGCGATCTCGGCGCGGAACTCCTTGAGCACCTGCTCCGCGTTCGGCAGGCCCTTGGCCTTCGCGTCGGCGATCCACTTCTGCTCGAGCGGCAGGGTCTTGCCGCGGATCTCGTCGACGAAGGCCTTGCTCGCCACGGTGTTCACCACGCCCGCGGTCTGCATGAACGCGTTCGCGCGGCGGTCCACGGTATCCCAGCCTCGGCCGAAGAGGCGCGCGGCGGACTCGCCGGACAGCTTCGTGATCGCGTCCTGGTCGGCCTTCGAGATCTTGTTCCAGGTGCCCTCGTTCATCACGAACGCGAAGCTCGTGTTGTAGAGGCCGCCGGGGAAGGTCGTCTTGTGCTTGATGACCTTGTCGATCTTGAACGACTCGACGGACTCGGCCGGGAACCAGGTGCCGTCCATCACGCCCGAGGACAGCAGCTCGTACGACTCGGGCGCGGGCTTGAGCGTGATGTTCGCGCCGAGCGCCTTGCCGATCTCGTTGACCATGCCGCCGCCGACGCGGAACTTCAGGCCCTGCAGGTCGGCGAGGCTGTTGATCGGCTTCTTGGTGTTGAAGACGATGCCGGGACCGTGCGTGAAGACGGCGATCACCTTCAGGCCCTTGTGCTCGGACGGCGCCTTCGAGATGTACTTGTCCCACATCCGCTGGTAGGCGATCGAGGTCGCCTCGGACGAGTCGCCGAGGAACGGCAGCTCGGCCATCTGCGTGAACACGTAGCGGCCCGGGGTGTAGCCGTGCACGCTGTAGGACAGGTCGGCCAGGCCGTCGCGCACCGCGTCGAAGGTGCCCGGGGGAGCGACGACCGGCTTGGGCAGGATGTTGCACTTCACGCGGCCAGAGGTCGCGGCCGCCACCTCCTCGCACCACTTCGCCTGCGACTGCGACAGCGTGTGCGTGGGCGGCAGCCAGCTCGAGGCCGTCAGCACGACCTGCGCCGACGCGGCGCCCGATACCGCGAGGCCCGCACCGAGAACCGCCGCCAGGGTGAACTTCTGCATGTCTCCGACTCCTAGATTCGCGCGCGCCGACGCCCGGCCCGGGCCGCGCAGGGGGAAGGATTGTTGAGGCTTAAACCATTTTCCGCAAGGGGGCATCGCGCCGTCGCGACGCCCCCGCGGGGCCGCGCGACGGTACCACACGCGGATCAGCGGTGGCAGGCGCGATCCGGGAAGTACCGGTCGCAGAAATAGCAGGGCCCGAGCGGCAGCCAGGCCGGCACCGCGTACCACCGGGCACGGACCGCCTCCAGCACCTCGTCGCGGTAGGGCTCGTAGCGGAAGCCGATGCCCCGCACCAGGTGGAAGGTCGCGCCGCGGACGGTGACCTCGTGGCGCTCGACTCGATCGAAGTAGCGGTCGAACTCGCTCGACGGCGCGGCGCGCAGGATGATCAGCACGTTGCGGCCGGCGGCGGCGCGCCAGTCGGTGAGCATGTCGTCGTGGCGCGCGTGGCTCGAGCCCGGGCCGAAGACGAGGATGCGGTCGTTGTCGCGGCTGGTCCGGCGCGCGCGGTCCTGGTAGCCGAGCGTGACCGAGGGCGAGTAGCCCTCCATCGCCCACAGGTCGCCGCGGAAGGGCTCGAGCTTCGCGAGCAGCTCGTCGCCGTGCTTCGTCAGCACCAGGCCCGGGTACGAGCGCCAGCGCGTGAAGGTCTCGGTCGGCAGCGCGGCGAGCACGATCACCACGGCCCAGTGCACCACCGCCACCGCGGCCGCCACGCGGATCGCGATCCGCAGCCGGCGCGCGGCCTCGGCGGGACCGCGTTCGCCCGCGCGCACCGCGAACAGCCAGGTCGCCGGCGCGACGAAGCTCGCGAGCCAATGCAGCCCGACGGGCTTGGCGAGCGACATCAGCGCGAACAGGCCGAAGGGCAGCCCCGCCATCCACGCGAGCGCGGCGTCGCGCACGCGACCGGAGGGCTCGGGCGCGGACGCCGCGCGCGGTCGATCGCGCAGCAGCCAGGCGAGCACCGGCACGCCGATCACGTAGGCCAGCGAGGCCGCGTACATCGGTGGCCGCCACCACGAGAAGCCGGCGTCGCCGTGCCGGTTCACCAGGTTGAACATCACGTTGGGCCAGCAGTGCGCCTGGTTCCACGCGATCATCAGCGCGGCCGCCGGCAGCGAGCCCGCCACCAGCAGCAGGAATCCGCGCCATCGGCCCGGCGCGCGCGAGACCAGCCGATGCCCGCCCACCGCGAGCGCGAACATGCCGGCGAAATACTTCGACAGCAGCGCGCCGCCCAGCAGCAGGCCCGCGAGCAGGTAGTCCACCGAGCGACCGGTGCGCAGCGCGCGCAGGTACGCGGCCATCGCGAGGAAGGTGAACACCATCAGCGGCGCGTCGGTGGTCACCGCGACGTTCACCGCGTTCAGCGGCGCGAGCACGAGCAGCGTGGCCGCGCCGTACGACACCGTCGCCCCCAGCGGCGCGAGCAGCGCACGCGTGAGGACCGCGATCAGGATCGGTCCGAGCAGCGCGGGCAGCCGCTGCACCGCGGGCGCGTCCGAGAGCCACGACAGCGCGCCCATCCACCAGCCGATCATCGGCGGGTGGTCGTAGAAGCCCCAGTCGGGGTTCTTGCCCCAGTACCAGAAGTAGGCCTCGTCGCCGGTGAAGGGCAGCGCG
>JBAXJZ010000011.1:0-22093 GCA_037137595.1 Burkholderiales bacterium
CGCGCGGCCCGCCGTCGGTCGCGATGGCGGCGCGGCCGACCGCCTCGCGCCGCAGACGGGGCTGGGCACCGAGCTGTGCCGCACCGTCGCGCGGCTGCACGCCTGCGACGGGCGGACCGGCGAGCTCAGGCTGATCGACCGCGCGGCCGAGGGCGCGCGGGGCGCGCACTTCGAACTGCGCCTGCCCTGACGGGCGGCGGCGCGCGGCGCGCGCCGCGTCAGTCGCGGCGCTTCGGCGGCACGAGCCCGGTCTTCGCGATCGTGGGCGCCGCCTCGGACGAGGACAGGTAGCGGATGAACTCGCGCGCGGTCTCCGGATCCTTCGCGCCCACCACGATGCCGGCCGAGAACGGCACGATCTGGTTGACCTCGTCGGGCAGCTCGCCGACGTAGTCGATGCCGGAGATCGGCAGCAGCTCGCTCACCTGCTGGAAGCCGAGCTCGGCGTCGCCGCGCGCGACCACCGTGCCCACGCGTTCGCTGAGGATGCGCTTCGACTTCGGCATCACCTGCTCGGCCACGCCGAGCTTCTGGAACAGCTCGGTCGACAGGTAGGTGCCGCTCGCGCTCGCCGAGTAGGCGATCGACTTCGCCTCGAGCAGCGTCCGCCGGAGCGCCTCGACGGTGCTCACGTCGGGCTTGGGCGCGCCGGCCCGGACCGCGACGCCGATCTTCGACAGGCCGAGGTCGACCTGGCTGCCCGGCACCACCCTGCCCTCCTTCACGAACTGGTCGAGCGCCGAGCGCGCGAGGATGATCACGTCGAACTGCTCGCCGCGCGCGAAGCGCGTGGGGATCGCGTCGGGCGCGTTGCCCATCGACGCGCCGAAGCTGCTCTTCACGCCGTGGCCGGTGCGCTTCTCGAACTGCGGCACCAGCTCGCGGAAGGCTTCGGTGAACGCGCCCGAGGTGATCGCGTGGACCTCGCCGGCGAAGGCCGAGACGGCGAGCAGCAGCGAGGCGAGCGCCGCGGCGGCGCGGACGCGGAGCAGCGAGGCGGTGCGGATCATGGCGGTGTCTCCGGGTCGTTGGCGGGTCGGGGCGCGCCGGTCCGCGTCACTCGGGCTGAATGTTCGCGTCGCGGACGACCTTGCCCCACTTCGCGGTCTCGGTCTTCACGAACGCCGCGAACTGCTCCGGCGTGCCGCCCGAGGGCTGGCTGCCCTGCGCGACGATCCCGTCGCGCACCTCGGGCATCGCGAGGATCGCGTTCACCTCGCGGTTGAGGCGGTCGACGATCGCGCGAGGCGTCCCGGCGGGCGCGACGAGGCCCTGCCAGTTGTACGACTCGAAGCCCTGCACGCCGGCCTCGATCATCGTCGGCACGTCGGGCAGCACCTGCAGGCGCTTCGACGAGGTGACCGCGAGCGCGCGGATCCGGCCGGCCTTGATCGAAGGCAGCGCCGAGTAGCCCATCTCGAACATCACCGCCACATGGCCGGCCATCAGGTCGGTCGCGCCCTGCGAGCCGCCCTTGTAGGGCACGTGGGCGAGGTCCGCGCCGGCGAGCTGCAGCAGCATCTCGCCCGAAAGGTGGTGCGCGCCGCCGATGCCCGAGGACGCGAAGGTGAGCTTGCCCGGCTGCGCCCTGGCCTGCGCGAGCAGCTCGCCCACCGTCTTCGCGCTGGTGCCGGGCCCGGCGGTCAGCACCAGCGGCGACTGCTCGACGAGCACGATCGGCGCGAGGTCCTTCTGCGGGTCGTACGGCACCTTCTTCATCAGGCTCACGTTGACCGACAGCGACGCGAGGTTGCCCATGCCGATCGTGTAGCCGTCGGGCGCGGCCTTCGCGACCAGGTCGATGCCCAGCGTGCCGCCGGCGCCCGCCTTGTTGTCGATGATCACCGGCTGGCCGAGCGCCTTCGACAGGTGCTGGCCGATCTGGCGCGAGCGCAGGTCGTTGAAGCCGCCGGTGGCGTAGGGCACGACCAGGCGGATCGGCTTGCTCGGCCAGGCCGGCGCGGGCGCCTGCGCACGGGCGACGACGGGCAGCGTCGCGGCCGCGAGCGCGGCGGCGATCAGGGAACGGCGGGGGGTGTTCATGGGGGGGGGCGGTCGTGCGGAACGTCGCGATCGTCGCCGATCCGGTCATCGGCGAGAATTGCAATGTTCCGGACGATTCATGCGTGCGGTGCATGAATCGGAGACGACGGGGAGCCCGATGCGATGAAGTTCGACCTCGACGACCTGCAGGCCTTCCGCGCGGTGGCCGAGCTCGGCAGCTTCGCGCGCGCGGCCGAGGCGGTCCACGTGTCGCCGTCGGCGTTCAGCCGCCGGATCGACAAGCTCGAGCAGGCGCTGGGCGTGAAGCTGCTCGAGCGCACCACCCGCCGCGTGACGCTGACCGTCGTCGGCCGCGACTTCGCCCGCCGCACCGCGCAGCTGCTCGACGATCTCGACCAGACGCTGCTGGCGGTCGAAGGGGTCGCCGCGGCGCGGCGGATCGAGGTGACGCTGTCCTGCGTGCCCTCCACCGTCGGGCTGGTGGGCCGGGTGCTGCGTGCGTTCCGCGAGCGCAATCCGGCGGTCCGCGTGAAGCTGATCGACGGCGGCGCGAACGAGGTGCTCGACGCGGTGGTCCGCGGCGACGCGGAGTTCGGGCTGAACTTCCTCGGCAGCCAGGAACCCGAGGTCGAGTTCGTGCCGCTGATCGAGGAGCGCTACGTCGCCGCCTGCCGGCGCGACCATCCGCTGGCGCGGCGCCGGAAGGTCGCCTGGGCCGAGCTCGCCGACCACGACGTGGTGTCGGTGAGCCGTCGTTCGGGCAACCGTCTGCTGCTGGACCAGGCCCTCGCGGCCGTGCCCGAGCGGCCGCGCGGCGTCTGCGAGGCCGAGCACGTGACCGCCGTGCTCGATCTGGTCGAGGCCGGGCTCGGCGTGGCCGCGGTGCCGTCGCTCGCGATGCCGCGCGCCGAGGGCTCGGTGCTGGTCGGCGTGCCGCTGGTGGAGCCGGTGGTCACGCGGACCGTGGGGCTCGTGCGGCGGCGCTCGCGGACGCTGTCGCCGGCGGCGGCGATGCTGCACGAGGCGTTCCTGAAACGGCGGGGAACCGGGCGCCGCGCGGGTGCCGCGGCACGTTCACCCGACGGTCGCGCGCGCTGACGCGGCTCAATCCCCGTCCGGCACCTCGAGGTCCAGCAGCGGCGCGTACTGCTGCGCGCCGAAGATGTCCGGGTCGCCCGCGCTGCCGCTCGGGGTCGGCCGCCGGTAGATCGTGAACTTGATCGCGTTGCCCGGATCGAACTCGACGAAGTCGCTGATGCGCTCGTCGGGGATCCGGTAGAGCGCGGCGACCGTCGCGCGGGTGAGCACCCCCGAACGCTTCACGCGCTCGTAGACCGCGCGGTCGGTGAAGATCACGTCGAAGGTGATCTTGTCGACGCCGGCGTTCTTGCTGCGGATGGTCTTCGCGAGCTGGGTCAGGCGGGCCATCTCAGGCGCCTCCCACGGTCTCGAGGAACGTCGGGAACAGTTCCATCGGCGAGTCGCAGCGCATCACGTGGTTCACCGTCCAGCGGTAGGCCGGGCTCGCGCGCAGCACCTCATCGAGCGCGAAGGCCACCGAGCCGGCCGAGCCCTTCACCTCGGGCAGCCGCGCGTAGAACATCTGCCGCGTGCCGGTCATGCAGACCTCCTCGGCCATCTCCGCGGTGGGCGCCACGCCCTGCACCAGCACGCAGAGTTCGTGGCCGGGCCGGTCGCGCAGCGGCTCGAGCGGGCCCATGACCCCGTCGCGGCCGTAGACCGTGTAGTGCAGCTCGTAGCCGGTGTCGCCGAAGCGCTCGCGGACCTGCTGCCGTGCCCAGCCGATCACGTCGTCGACGTGTGCGATGGTGTACGGGTCGCGGATGCCGACCATGCCGACGTAGCGCTCGCCGACCTTGCCCGAGCCCTCGAGCTTCACCGAGAACGCCGGCCCCGGCACGAAGCGCGCGCCGGTGATCCGCGTGGTCTTCTCGGCCACCTGCTCGTAGACGCAGTCGGACATGTCGAGCGTGCCGCTCGCCACGTGCTCGAAGTACGGGTTCGAGCGCTCGTACATCGCATGGCCGGCGACCGACGCGACCGTGCAGCGCTGGTGCGGCGCCATCGCCGTCACGCGGACCTCGTTCGCGTCGGCCTCGCCCAGCACCGTCTCCTTGCCGCCGTAGGGCTCGGCGCAGAACGACGCGCACTCGAGCACCTTGCCGAGGTAGTAGGCCTGGTCCGCGGGCACGCCCCGCCACATCGCGGGCGCGGCGAACACCGCGCTGTCCGAGCTGCGGCCGCCGATGATCACGTCCGCGCCCCGCTCCAGCAGCTCGATGAACGGATGCACGTCGGCCATCGCGACCACGCGCTCGGTGGCATCGAGCTCGGCTTCCGTCAGCGGCGGTCGGCCGTCCAGGCCCGGCACGCCGTCCGCGCCGCGGATCGCCGTGCGCACGCGCTCCCTGGGCACCTCCGAGTGGAACCAGCCGAGCCTGAACGGCGCCAGCCGGTGCTTCGCGGCGAGCTCGCGGATGATGCGCACGTAGAGGTCCACGCGGCTGTTCGTGCCGGTGTCGCCCGAGGAGCCGATGATCATCGGCACGCCGAGCTCGCGCGAGGCGAGCAGCATCGCCTCCAGGTCGTGCGTCTGCCAGGCGAGCGGGCTGGTGGAGGTGTCGCTGCCGAGCGGGCCGGGGCCGACGTCGTCGCTGCCCGAGTCGGCGGCGACGAAGTCGGGCTTCGCGTCGACGCCGATCCGGAAGCTCGCGGTGCGGATCGGCGCGAAGCCGAGGTGCCCGTTCGGGCAGATGATGCGGACGAGGGGCGTGTGCATGCGGTTCATTCGACCTTGATGCCACGCTCGGCGGCGATGCGCTTCCAGGTCGCGAGGTCGGTGCGGATCCGGTCCGAGAAGGCGGCGGGCGACAGCGCCCCGGGCGTGGCGCCGTCGGGCTCGAGCAGCATGCGCAGCTCGGCCGACGACGCGATCGCGTTCAGCTCGCGGTTGTAGCGCTCGACGAGCGCGGGCGGCGTGCCGGCCGGCGCGAACACGCCGACCCAGATGTCGATGCCGTAGCCCGGCACCGCGGCCGCGAGCGGCGGCAGGTCCGGGAACGCGGGGCTGGGCCTCGCCGAGGTGACCGCGAGCGCCTTGACCTTGCCGCTCTTCAGCGCGGCGACGATCGAGCTGTAGTTGGTGATCATCAGCTGGATCTGGTCGCCGCCCAGGCCCAGCAGGGCCTCGGACGCGCCCTTGTAGGGCACGTGCAGCATCCGCAGCTTCGCGGCGTCGGCGAGCACCTCGGTGGACAGGTGGCCGATCGATCCGATGCCCGCCGAGCCGTAGGCGATCGCGTCGGGCTTCGCGCGCGCGGCGGCGACGAGGTCCGCGGGCGTGCGGTACGGCGCGTCGCCGGGCACCGCGACCAGCATCGGGCCGTCGCCGATCATCGCGACCGGGGCGAAGGCGGTCGTGACGTCGAACGGGATCCGCGGCTGGGTGGCCGCCGCGGTCAGCAGCGAGGCGGAGGTCAGCAGCAGCGAGGCGCCGTCCTTCGCGGCGCGGGCGACCTGGTCGGCGCCCACCGAGCCGCCGGCACCGGGGCGGTTCTCGACGACCACGCTGTTGCCCAGCCGCCGGCCGAGCAGCGGCGCGATCGCGCGGGCGATGACGTCGTTGCTGCCGCCGGGGGCGAAGGGGACGACGATGCGCAGCACCGGCGGGACCGCGTCGGTCTGCGCGGCGGCGGGACCGGCGACGGCGGCGAGGCTGCCGGCGAGCGCGGCGGCGAGCAGCGCTCGGCGGGTCGGGCGGCGGATCATCGGGGCTCCCGGGTGGGGCGGCGGATGCCGGGATTGTCCGCTCCGACGCGGCCGGCGGCGAGCCGCCGTGCCACTCCACGACGGCGAGGCCGATCGATCGGTGCGGTCAGGCGATCGCGGTCCCGCTCGCGCCAGAAGCGCAGCCCCACGGTCGCCGAGACCAAGTCGGCGCATCAGCGCGGGCTTGTCGACGCGGGACAGCAACAGCACGTCCCGCGAGATCGAGGTCTCGACCAGCGAGTCGTTCACGTAGCCGGCCCAGCGGGTCTCGTCCCGGGCGAGCGGCGCTCAGCGGAAGCCGTACACCTGCATCGTCGTCTCCCCCGCCTCCAGCCGCGCGAGGATCCGCGCCTCCTCGGCCTCGCGCGCGATGCCGCGCTCGACGATCGCCGCCGCGCGCTCGCGCGGCAGCACCACCACGCCGTCGGCATCGCCGAACACCAGGTCGCCGGGCTGCACCGCCACGTCGCCGATCTGCACCGCGTGGCCCAGCCAGCCCGGCGCGCCGAGGTCCTTGCCGGTGCCGCGGATGCAGACGCCGTCGGAGAACACCGGGAAGCCCATCTTCGCGAGCAGCCGCGCGTCGCGCACGCCGCCGTCGATCACCAGGCCGGCGAGGCCGCGCACCCGCGCGGCGGTGGCCATGATCTCGCCCCAGTAGCCGTGCTCGCGCGCGCCGGACACGTGCACCAGCAGCACGTCGCCCGGCTTCGCGAGCTCGAGCGCGCGGTGCAGCCACAGGTTGTCGCCGGGCGGCGAATGCACGGTGAACGCCGGGCCGCAGACGCGCATCTCCGGATCCACCGGCTTGATCGCCGACGGCAGCGCGCCGACCTTCGAGCCGGCCTCGTGCAGCGTCGCCGACGACAGCGCCGACGCGGCCGCGACGACCTCGGGGGCCACTCGATCGAAGTCGGACCGCGCGAGCGGGCGCCAGTCGTACACGGTGCTCACGAGCGGTCTCCCCGGGTCTGCAGGCTGTGGTAGCGGAACTGCCTTCTCGCCTCGTCGAGCCGCATCCCGCCGCGCACGGCCTCGCGGATCGCGTCCTCGGCACGCTCGATCTCCTCGGCGATCTCCAGCACGCGGTCCTCGTGCTCGCGCGGCAGGCAGACCACGCCGTCGGCGTCGCCGCGCAGCAGGTCGCCTGGCGCGACGCGGACGTCACCGATCTTCACCGGCGTGCCGGTCGCGACCACCTGCACGCGGTCCTTGCCGGTGCGCATCCAGTGGTCGCGGCTGTAGATGGGGTAGCCGAGCTCCAGGCACAGCGCGACGTCGCGGCAGACGCCGTCGATCACCGTGCCGGCGAGGCCGCGGCGGTGGGCGATCTCGGTGAGGATGTCGCCCCAGACGGTCGCGTCGTCGCGGCCGCCGTTGTCGAGCACCACCACGCTGCCGGGCGGCACGTCGTCGATGTAGTCGCCGACGGTGCCGGGCGGGTTCGACGCGGGACCGTACTGCAGGGTCCACGCACGGCCGGCCATCCGGAACGCGGTGTCGCGCGGCTTCACGCGGTAGCACTGCCCGACGATGCCGAGGCGGTCGAGCGCGTCGCTGAGCGTCGCGGTGTCGAGCGTCGCCGCGCGGGCGACGTTGCGGTCTTCGGTCCGGGTCACGGCGCTCATCCCTTCAGCATGTGTTCGTAGTCGCCGCCCATCACGCGGCCGATCGGGGTGCCGGCGAGGATCGCCTTGGCCATCGCCGCCTCGCGGGCGACGATGGTCTCGGCCACCTCGAGCACGCGGCCGACGTCGGCCGCGGCGATCACCACCACCGCGCTGCCGTCGGCGAACACGTAGTCGCCGGGGTTCACCACCGCTTCGCCCACCGTCACGGGCACCTGGTTGCCGAGCTCGACGACGCGGCCGCGCGCGGTGCGTGCGGTGAGCGAGCGCGCCCAGACCGGAAAGCCCAGCGCGCGCGCCTCGTCGACGTCGCGCACCGGGCCGTCGGCGATCACGCCCGCCACGCCGCGCTGCTTGGCGCCGAGCGACAGCAGCCCGCCCCAGCAGCCGGCCTCGACGCCGCTGCGCTGCTCGATGACGATCACGCAGTCGGCATCGGCCGTCGCGATCGCGGTGCAGCCGAGGTGGATCGGCGGACCGGGCGGCGGCGTGCCGGGCCCGACCTTCATCGTCACCGCACGGCCGGCGATCCGGCCCTCGCCCGAGCGCTGCGGCAGCCCGGTCACCACGCCGGACAGGCCGAGCCGGTCCATCGCATCGGACAGCGCGCAGCCGTCCAGCCGCCTCAGGCGGCGCACCACGTCGGAAGACATCTCGTTCACGCTCCAGGGGTGTCCGGGCGGCCGGGAACCGCCCGGGCCTGCCGCGACTCGTCGATCATCGCCTGCGCGCGGACGGTCAGGGCCTCGACGATCCGGCCGAAGGCCTCGTAGTCCGCCTCGCCCAGGCACTCCCTCAGCCGCGCCTGCCGCGCGGCCGACCCCACGATGCCCCGGCGCAGCACCGCCACGCCCGCCGGCGTGACCGACAGCCGCTGGCGGCGACGGTCGTCCGGGTCGCTCTCCATCGCGATCAGCCCCTTGTCGAGCAGCTCGTAGCTCGCGCGGCTCACCTGGCTGTGGTCGAGGTGCGTGGCCGCGGCCACCTGGCCCGAGGTGGTCGGCCCCAGGCGGTTCAGCATCACCAGCACCCGCCACTGGCGGCTCGACAGGCCGAGCTCGCCGCCCACCGAGCTCTCCACCACCCGGGAGAGGAGCTGCGAGAGCACCGACACGCGAAACGTGATCAGCGCCTCGGGTTCGTGACCGCGCAATGCCGCGAGGGTTGCCGCCTGGGCCTTCTTATGTGTCATGGCAATACTTGCTGTAGCACAGGATCAATTGTACGCTGCGGCTCGCGCCGACCCGACGACACGGAGGTTCCATGCATTCTGCGCCCCGCCGAGCGGCCCTGGCGGCTGCCCTGCTCGCCGGCCTCGCCGGTCCCGCGGGCATCGTCCGCGCCGACACGTACCCGAGCCGGCCGATCACGCTGGTGGTCACGCAGGGCACCGGGTCCGGCAGCGACATCACCGCGCGCCTGCTCGCAGGCTACCTCGGGCCGCTGCTGGGGCAGCCCGTGGTGGTCGAGAACCGCGCGGGTGCCTCGGGCATCACCGGTCACCAGTCGGTGGCGCGCGCCGCGCCCGACGGCTACACGCTGCTGTTCACGTCCACCGCCGGCCTCTTCGTCGTGCCGGTGATGAACCCGAACGCCCGCTACTCGCTGGCCGATTACGTGCCGGTCTCGCCGGTGATGCGCGCGCCGTTCGCGGTGCTGGTGGCCAACACGCCGACCGCGCCGAGGACGATGGCCGAGCTGCTGGCGCTGGTCCGCGCGAAGCCGCAGACCTACGCGTCGGCCGGCGTCGGGACGATGACGCACCTCGGCACCGAACTCGTCCTGCGCAAGGCCGGCGTCGAGGCCACGCACGTGCCCTACAAGGGCAGCGGCGCGGCGCTCACCGACCTGATGGGCGGGCAGGTGCTGTTCGCCACCGACTCCCTCACCGCCGCGATGGCGCACATCCGCAGCGGCAAGCTGCGTGCGCTCGCGACCACCGACCTGGCGCGCGAGGGCTCGCTGCCCGAGGTCCCGACGCTGGCCGAGGCCGGCATCCCGGGCGTGCAGGTCGCCGCGATCGGCGGCCTGTTCGCGCCGCGCGGCACGCCGAAGGACGTGATCGACAAGGTGGCCGCCGCCACCGCGAGGGTGCTCGCGAATCCCGAGGTGGCCCAGCGCTTCGCCGCGGTGGAGACCGATCCGCTGCGGATCGACCTCGCCGCCTTCGACGGGCTGCTGCGCAAGGAGGCCGAGACCTGGAGCCCGCTGGTCCGCCAGCTCGGGCTGAAGCAGGAATGAGCGCCGCGAACGCGCTGCCCACGGTCACCCTGCAGCCGGGGGCCGCAGGCCCGCTGCAGGGCGTGCGCGTGGTGGACCTGTCGCGGCTGGTCGCCGGCAACATGCTGTCGCTGCAGCTCGCCGACTTCGGTGCCGACGTGATCAAGGTCGAGGCCGCGGGCTCGGGCGACACGCTGCGCGAATGGCGCGAGACCCACGCCGACTTCCCCGACGGCTTCGACGGATGGTGGCGCACCTACGCGCGCAACAAGCGCAGCCTCGCGCTGGATCTGCGCAATGCCGAGGCGATGGGCTGGCTGCGCCGCCTGATCGGCACCGCGCAGGTGATGGTCGAGAGCTTCCGGCCGGGTACGCTCGAGGCGATGGGGCTCGGCCCCGAGGTGCTGCTCGCCGCGCATCCGAAGCTGGTGATCGTGCGCGTGTCGGGCTGGGGCCAGAGCGGTCCGTACCGCGAGCTGCCCGGCTTCGGCAGCCTGATCGAGGGCTTCAGCGGCTTCGCGCACAAGCACCGCGACGCGGGCGGCGCGCCCTGCCTGCCCAACCTCGCGCTGGCCGACATGATCACCGGCCTGTCGGGCGCGTTCGCGACGATGGCCGCGCTGCGCGAGGTCGAGGTGCGAGGCGGCCGCGGGCAGGTGGTCGACCTGTCGCTGCTGGAGCCGATGGTCTCGGTGATGGGCCCCGACGTCAGCGCCTGCGACGCCATCGGCCTCGATGCCGAACCCGGACGCAAGATCGCGTCGCCCCGCGGCAGCTACCGGTGTCGCGACGGGCTGTGGGTGTCGATGAGCGGCTCCACCGACACCATGGCGCGACGCGTGTTCGAGGCGATCGGCCACGGTCCGCTGTTCGACGATCCGCGCTTCTCCACCAATGCCGCGCGGCTCGAGAACGACGTGGAACTCGACCGGATGGTCGCGGACTTCATCGCCGGTCTCTCGCAGGACGAATGCCTCGCGCTGTTCCGCAGGCACGGCGTCACCGTCGGGCCGATCTACGCGCCGCCGCAACTGCTCGCCGACCCGCACGTCGCCGCGCGCGGCGTCTACGTGCGGCTCGACCGCGGCGACGGCAGCGCACCGACCGTGATGCACCAGGTCACGCCGCGGCTGCAGGGCACGCCCGGCAGCCTGCGCCGCGCCGCACCCGTGCGCGGCGAACACACCCGCGAGCTGCTGGCCGAGCTGGGGGCGACGCCCGAGCAGTGCGCGGCGCTAAAGGACCGGGGGAGCATCGAATGTCCGTGACCGTCGACCTGCGACGCCTGCGCTCGCTGCTGTTCCTGCCGGCCACCGCCGAGCACCTGCTCGCGCGCGCCACCGAGCGCGGCGCCGACGCGCTGATCGTCGACCTCGAGGACTCGATCCCGCCCGAGCGCAAGGCCGAGGCCCGTCCGATGGCCGCCGCCGCGATCCGGACGCTCGCCGGACGCGGTGCCGTCGTGCTGCTGCGCGTGAACGACGATCCGGTCCGGTGGCGGCTGGACCTCGCGGATCAGCCGCTGGACGCGCTGGCCGCGGTGATGCTGCCGAAGGTCGAGCGCACCGAGCAGATCGACGCGTTCGCGTCCGAGCTCGCGGCCCTGGCGTCGGCGTCCGGTCACGCGCCCCCGCCGATCGCGGCCCTGGTCGAGACGCCGCGCGGCGTGCTGGCGATCGAGCGGATCGCCTCGCATTCGGCGCTGGGCGCGCTGGGCTTCGGCTCCGAGGACTACGCGGGCGCACTCGGCGTGCCGCCCGAGCCGGCCGCGCTCACCGGGCCGGCGCAGCAGGTGCTCACCGGCGCCCATGCGTTCGGCCTGCCGTGCTGGGGCGTGCCCGGCAGCATCGCCGTGGTGGATGACGTCGAGGGCTTCGAGCGGACCGTTCGCGCTGGGCGCGCGATGGGGTTCACCGGCACCGTGTGCATCCATCCGAAGCAGGTGCCCGTGGCGAACCGCGGCTTCTCGCCCACCGATGCCGAGCGCGCATGGGCCGCCCGCGTGGTGGCCGCCGACGCCGACGCGCGGGAGGCCGGACAGGGCGCGGTATTGCTCGACGGGCGGATGATCGACCGCCCGATCGTCGAACGCGCACGCCGCTGGCTCGACGCGCCGCGATGACCGCGGGCCCCGCGGACGACGGCCACTGGGTGACCGTCTGGGCCGCGTCGGCGCAGGCGACCTATCCCATCGGTTCGGCGATCGCGCAGCCCGACCTGTCGACGGCGATCCCCGATTCGGCCCGGGGCCTCGTCGATCAGTCGATCCGGATGCTGCTGCGACCCGCGCTGGCCTCGACGCGCGTTCGAGTGCGCGTGAGCAACCGCTTCGGCGACCGGACGCTGCGGTGCCGTGGTGCGAGTCTGGGCGTGCATCTCGGCGGCGGCGGGCTCGTGCCGGGCAGCCGCGTCGCGGTGCCGGAACTCACGCTCGCACCCGGCGAGCTCGCGTGGTCGGAGGCGATGACGATGCCCGCGCTCGATGCCGGCCGGCCGTCGTGGCCGCTGCCGACGCTGGCGTTCAGCGCGTTCGTGGAGGGCGAGAGTGGGCCGATCACCTGGCATGCGAAGGCGATGGCCACGTCGTACGTGTCCGAGCCCGGTGACCGAGAGGCGGCGGGCGCCGATACCGAGCTGGGCTTCCCGCACACGACCACGTCGATCTTCTTCATCGATGCCCTGGACGCGTGGCTGCCCCGCGAGGCGGGTGCGCTGGTCGCCTTCGGCGACTCGCTCACCGACGGCACGGCGACCACGCTCAACGGTTTCGACCGCTGGACCGACGTGCTGCAGCGCGCGCTGCTCGCGAACGGTCGTCACGACCTCGCGGTGGTCAACGCGGGCATCGGCGGCAATCAGGTCGTCGGGCCACCGGCCGGCAGCGGTCCGTGGCGCGGCGGCCCGGCTGCGGTCGACCGCCTCGAGCACGACGTGCTGTCGCTCTCGGGCGTGCGCACCGTCGTCTGGCTGCAGGGGATCAACGACTTCAGCGAGAACGGCGGCGCGGACGTCGAGGCGGTGATCGACGCGATGACGCGGGCGGTGGCGCGGCTGCGTGCACGCGGGTTGCGGGTGGTCGGTGCAACCGTGCCCTCGGCCTTGGGCAGCTCGCGCGCCGGCCATGGCGGTGCCGTGCAGGACGCGCGTCGCCGTGGGTTCAACGAGGTCCTGCGCCGTCGCTCGCCGTTCGACGCGCTGGTCGATCTGGACGCCGCGCTGACCGATCCGGCGACCGGTCGACTGCACGCCGCGTTCGACCGGGACAGCACGTTCGGCGAGCCGGGAGACGGCGTGCATCCGGGTCGTGCCGGTCATGCGGCGATCGCTCGTTCGGTTGCGGAGACCTTGGGCTGTCGAAGCGCATGACTTCGCGTCGATGACAGCGGTGATCCGCGCGCCGCGCTCGAAGCGGCGCACGCTCCAGACAGCCTCGACCTTCGAGTCCTCGTCCGCATTCCATTCGTCGGCTCGAACTTCCACGATGCACGCGGGCCGACGACGTTTCCGCGGAAACGTTTTCCTTCCTCCGGACGGAGCCGCGCGGAATGCCGAACGAGATCACGATCGTGGACAGCCGAGGCGCGCGCCTGACCGTGACGGCGTTGATCGACCGGTATGACTTCGACGGGGCGACCTACTCGGACGCGCCGCGGATCGCCGCTGTAAGGGCCGCCGCAGGAGGCGATCGGCGCGCGTTGAGGGCGGCTCTGGACACTGCGCGCGCGCGAGCCGTCGGTATCCGGAGCCTCATCTCGCCGGCATCCTGGATGCCCTCGAACACGTTTCGGAAGGGTCCTTCAGGGGACTCGAGGTCATCGGGTTCGAGGGTCTCGAACGAAGCCCCCTTTTCGCGGACGATCTGCTTCGCCTGCAGCGACGCATCGCCATCGACTATCTCGCGGAGTTTCCCGTTGCGCGCGTCTGGAAAGGGGCGTGCTACGACAACCTCCGGATCCTCGTCGTCGGCGAGTCCTGGTACGGCACCTACGAAGGGGATCTGCTCTTCGACGATGGCTACATCGCCGCCTGGCTGCGTAGGGACGTCGTCGACGCGATGTACAGCCGGATGGCCAACGCGATCGGTCCCGACCGGCGGACGTTCTGGGACACCTTCGCCTTCACGAACTACGTGCAGTGCGTCGGGCCCGAGCGCGGGCAGCGCCCGACGCCGGCCATGCTCGAAGCGGGCGCGGTGCGGCTCCGGGCGATCCTGGCCGAACTGAAGCCTCGCGTCGTCTGGCTGGTGGGACGGCAGCAGGCCGAACACTCGAGGCGTGTCGTGACGGACGCGAGCGTCCCGTTCGTGGTGAGTCGCCACGCGAGCTATGCGTCGCACGCCGAGATCCGCGCCGCGTGGCACGAAGCGCTCGAAATCCGCGGAACACCGTCTTGCCCAGGTGCGCTGTCTGACAAATGCTATGACACATGCCAAGCCTGCCTCCGGAGGCCGAGGTGACCGAGCGCCACGCCGCGTTGTTCCGTAACGGCCGCAACCAAGCGGTCAGGATTCCTCGTGAATTGGAAATGGAGGGCTCGGAGGTACTCATCCGCAAGGAGGGCGACAGCCTGATCCTCACTCCCATCCGAAAGCACAAGCTTCGCGAACTGTTGGCGTCGTGGGGTCCGATCGACGACGCCTTGCCCGAGGTCGAAGACCCGCCGCCCCAGCCACGGGACGGTCTGTGAAGTCCGCTTCCCCACGAGGACGGCCGCAGCGGCAGCCGGGCGAGCTGCCCTGCATGCTCGATACGAACGCGCTTTCCAAGCTGGTTCGCAATCCCCATGGCGCACAGGCCCGGAAGCTGAATGCTCTACAGCCCGATTCGGTATGCACGAGCATCGTCGCGGCTTGCGAGCTTCGCTTTTGCGCGAAGCGCAAGGGCTCGACAGCGCTGACGCAGCGCGTGGACCAGTTGCTGGATGCGCTGACCGTGCTGCCGCTGGACACGCCAGCCGACGAGCACTACGCCGACATTCGCGCCACGCTCGAACGCAGCGGCACCCCCATCGGCAGCCACGACATGTTCATCGCCGCGCATGCGCGCTCGCGCGGCATGACGCTGCTCACGCGCAACCTGCGCGAGTTCCAGCGGGTTCCGGGCTTGACCGTCGAGGATTGGCCGTACAGCGCGACTCGGTGATCGGCGTCGTGTCGGCACCCCATTCGTCTCTCAAAGGATGAGGTGCCGATTCCCGGGTCATGCCCCGTTCCGCTGCGACCGTCACACGTCGATGTTCCGCGCCCCCAACGCGTTCTGCTCGATGAACGCCCTTCTCGGCTCCACCTCGTCGCCCATCAGCTTCGTGAAGATCTGGTCGGCCGCGATGACGTCCTCGATCTGCACCCGCAGCAGCCGGCGGACCGAGGCGTCCATCGTCGTCTCCCAGAGCTGCGAGGCGTTCATCTCGCCCAGGCCCTTGTAGCGCTGCCGGCCGACGTTTCGCTCGGCGTCGGTGAGCAGCCAGCGCATCGCGTCGCGGAAGTCGATCACCGCGTGCGCGCGCTGCCGGTCGCCGTCGCCGCGGCGGATCTCGGCGCCCTCGCCCACCAGGCCGCCCACGGTCAGCGCGCAGTCCACCAGGGTCCTGTAGTCGGCCGACACGAGGAAGTGCGAATCGAGCACCGACACACGGACGTTGCCGTGGTGGCGGCGCTCGATGCGCAGCGTCCAGGCCTCGTCCTTGTCGTCGAAGACCGGCCGCACGGACGCACCCGCGTCGCTGTCGATGCGCTGCGCCTCGCTCTGGTAGCGGGCCATCGCCGCCTGCAGCCGCTCGGCCGAGGCGGTGGCCGTCGCCTCGGTCGCGAGGTCGAGCTGGCAGCCGTCGAGGATCGCGCGCAGCGCGTCCGGGTCGATGATCTTCGACAGGCGATCGATCACCGCCTCGGCGAGGAAGTACTTGCGCGCCAGCTCGCCGAGCGCGTCGCCGGAGATCGCCCCGGGCGAGTCGATCGCGGCCTGGGTCGCGGCGGCGGCGGTCGCTCCCGCGGCATTCGCCGCGCCCACGCGGGCCTCGTACTCGGTCTTCGCGGTGGCGTTCGGCAGCAGCACGGCCCCCTCGAGCGCCAGCTTCATCATGTACTGGTTGAGCTCGTGGTCGTCCTTCAGGTAGCGCTCGTCCTTGCCGTGCTTGACCTTGTAGAGCGGCGGCTGCGCGATGTAGATGTGGCCGCGCTCGACCAGCTCGGGCATCTGCCGGTAGAACAGCGTCAGCAACAGCGTGCGGATGTGCGCGCCGTCGACGTCCGCGTCGGTCATGATGATGATGCGGTGGTAGCGCAGCTTGTCTGCGTTGAAGTCGCCGACGCCGTTGCCGCTGCCGATGCCGGTGCCCAACGCGGTGATCAGCGTCGCGATCTGCTCGGAGCCGATCAGCTTCTCGAAGCGCGCGCGCTCCACGTTCAGCACCTTGCCGCGCAGCGGCAGGATGGCCTGGAACTTCCGGTCGCGGCCCTGCTTGGCCGAGCCGCCCGCGGAGTCGCCCTCGACGATGAAGATCTCGGACTTGGTCGGATCCTTCTCCTGGCAGTCGGCGAGCTTGCCCGGCAGGCCGGTGCCCGAGAGAACGGACTTGCGGGTCATCTCGCGGGCCTTCCTCGCCGCCTCGCGGGCGCGTGCGGCCTCGACGATCTTCTCGCAGATGATCTTCGCGTCGGCCGGTCGCTCGAGCAGGAACTCCTCGAGCGCCGCGGCCACGATCTCCTCGACCGCGGGCCGGGCCTCGGACGAGACGAGCTTCTCCTTGGTCTGCGACGAGAACTTCGGGTCGGCCATCTTGACCGACAGCACGCAGGTCAGGCCCTCGCGCATGTCGTCGCCGGCGGTCTCGACCTTGGCCTTCTTCGCGAGCTCGTTCTCGACGATGTACTTGTTGATGACGCGGGTCATCGCCGCGCGCAGGCCGGTCAGATGGGTGCCGCCGTCCTTCTGCGGGATGTTGTTCGTGTAGCAGAGCACCTGCTCGTTGTACGAGGTGTTCCACTGCATCGCGACCTCGACGTAGACGCGCTTGCGCTCGGAGCCGACGTCCACCTCGCGCTCGCCGGTCGCGTAGAACACGGTCGGGTTGAGCGCGGTCTTGGTCTCGTTGATGTAGGTCACGAAGCCGCCGACGCCGCCGGCGAAGGAGAACTCCTCCTCCTTGCCCTGGCGCTGGTCGACCAGGCGGATCTTCACGCCGTTGTTCAGGAAGGAGAGCTCGCGCAGGCGCTTGCTGAGGATCTCGTAGTGAAAGGTGATGTCGGTGAAGATGTCGATGTCGGGCAGGAAGTGGACCTCGGTGCCGCGCTTGTCGGTAGTGCCGGTGACATGCATCGGCGAGACCTCGAAGCCCTCGACCACCTCGATCAGGCGGTTCTGCGGCACGCCGCGCTCGAACTCGAGCTGATGGACGCGGCCGTCGCGCTTGACGGTCAGGCGCAGCCACTTCGACAAGGCGTTCACGCACGAGACGCCCACGCCGTGCAGGCCGCCCGACACCTTGTAGCTGTTCTGGTTGAACTTGCCGCCGGCGTGCAGCTCGGTCAACGCGATCTCGGCGGCCGAGCGCTTGGGCTCGTGCTTGTCGTCCATCTTCACGCCGGTGGGGATGCCCCGGCCGTTGTCGACGACGGAGATCGAGTTGTCGGTGTGGATGGTGACGACGATGTCGTCGCAGAACCCCGCCAACGCCTCGTCGATCGAATTGTCGACCACCTCGAACACCAGGTGGTGCAGGCCGGTGCCGTCGGAGGTGTCACCGATGTACATGCCCGGCCGCTTGCGGACGGCCTCCAGCCCCTCGAGGATCTGGATCGATCCCGCGCCGTAGTCGTCGGCGGGCGGCGCGGCGACGGGCGGGACGGGCTGGTTCTCGGGGAGGATCGGTTGTACGGCTGCCATGCTGGAGGAGGCCTCTGTGATTCGTTGTGTCGGGCTCGGCGGACGGGCGCGTGCAGCGCGGATCAGATGCGCATCGGCATCACGACGTACTTGAAGCCGTCGTCGCCGGGCACCGAGATCAGCGCGCTGGAGTTCGCGTCGCCGAACTCGACCTTGACCTGCTCGGTCTTCAGGTTGTCGAGGACGTCGAGCAGGTAGGTGACGTTGAAGCCGATGTCGAGCGCGTCGCCGGCGTAGTCGACGTCGAGTTCCTCGATCGCCTCCTCCTGCTCGGCATTGGTGGTCTGCACCTTGAGCGCGTCGGGCGAGAGCGTGAAGCGCACGCCCTTGAACTTGTCGGACGTGAGGATGGACGCGCGCTTGAGCGCGTCGGCGAACACCGGCCGCTCGAGGACGATGGCCTTCCTGTATCCCTGGGGGATCACACGCTGGTAGTCGGGGAACTTGCCTTCGACCAGCTTGGACAGCAGGTCGACCTCGCCGAAGCGGAAGCGGATCTGGTTCTGCGCGAGGTCGATCGTGACGGGCTCGTCGCTGTCGGCCAGCAGGCGCTGCAGTTCGGTGACCGTCTTGCGGGGGACGATCACGTCGCTGCGTCCGTGGTCCGATCCCAGCGACGCGGCGCAGTAGGCGAGCCGGTGGCCGTCGGTGGCGACCACCCGGACGTCGGTGCCGTCGACCACCAGCAGCAGGCCGTTCAGGTAGTACCGGATGTCCTGCTGGGCCATCGCGAAGTGGACCATCGCGAACAGATGCTTGAGCTGCTTCTGCGGCATGGTGATCGACGCGCCGGTGGCGGCGGCCGGGGCCAGCGTCGGGAACTCCTCGGGTCCGAGGGTCTGCAGCGCGAAGCGGCTCTTGCCGGCCTGGATGCTCAGCTTCTTGGAGGCCAGGCTGATGCCCACTTCGGCGTCGGGCAGCGACCGGAGGATGTCGATCAGCTTGCGCGCGTTGACGGTGATCGCCGCGTCGTCCTTGCCGGCGCCGAGCGAGGCGGCGGTGGTGATCTGGATCTCGATGTCGGTGGCGAGGAAGGACACCTGCTCGCCCTGCTTGCGCACCAGGACGTTGGCGAGGATCGGCAGCGTGTGACGACGCTCGACGATGCCCGCCACCGTCTGCAGCGGGCGCAGGATCGCGTCGCGGGTGGCCTTGATCATCAACATCGTGTGGTCCTTTTATATGACTGTTGTTGGTTAGCTGTTGTGGTCGGTGGATATGTGGACAAGCCCGCTCAGCCGCACGCCGCCTGGCTCGGCGGGATTCGCGAACCCTGTGCACCGACCCCCGGACGGATTTGTATGACTGGGGACGAAACGCGACCGCGGCGCCGGAACGGCGAGTTGTTCATCACGGATCCACCCCTCATCCACCGCCAGGCCCACAGGTCGTCAACAGGCCGCGCACAGGCTTGTCCACGGGGTTCTCCACAGCGCGTATACAAGGCGGCGTCGCTCACAGGTACTCCCTGAGCGTCTGCTCGAGCACGTGGATCTGGTGGTTGAGCTCGGGCCGGTGCTGCCGCAGCTCGGCGATCTTGCGGACCGCGTGCAGCACCGTGGTGTGATCACGGCCGCCGAACAGCTCGCCGATCTCGGGCAGGCTCTTCTGCGTCAGCTCCTTGGCGAGGTACATCGCGATCTGCCGCGGCAGCGCGATGTTGGCCGGCCGACGCTTGGAGTACATGTCGGCCACCTTCATCTTGTAGAAGTCGGCGACCGTCTTCTGGATGAACTCGACGGAGATCTGCCCGCGGTTGAAGGACAGCAGGTCCTTCAGCGCCTCCTTGACCAGCTCGAGGGTGATCGGCTGGTTGCGGAACTGGGCGTAGGCGAGGATCCGGCGCAGCGCGCCTTCCAGCTCGCGGACGTTCTGGCGGATGTGCTTGGCGACGAAGAAGGCGACGTCCTCGTCCAGCGGGTGGCCGGCGAACTCGCCCTTCCTCATCAGGATCGCGACCCGCATCTCCAGCTCGGGCGGCTCGATCGCGACGATCAGGCCGGAGTTGAAGCGCGAGATCAGGCGGTCGTCGATCCCGGACATCTCCTTCGGATAGGTGTCCGAGGTGA
Source organism: Burkholderiales bacterium (assembly GCA_037137595.1). GTDB lineage: Bacteria > Pseudomonadota > Gammaproteobacteria > Burkholderiales > Burkholderiaceae_E > UBA4615. Next base: position 19,594 of record JBAXJZ010000011.1, read on the forward strand.
TGATGATCTGCTTGCGCTCGGCGATCAGGTTCTCGAACGCGTAGAAGAACTCCTCCTGGGAGCGCTCCTTGCCGGCGAAGAACTGGATGTCGTCGATCAGCAGCAGGTCGAGCGATTGGTAATACCGCTTGAATTCGTCGACCGACTGGCGCCGGATCGAGGCGACCATGTCCTGGAAGAACTGGTTCGCCGTGATGTAGCGGATGTTCGCCCCGGGCGCGCGCGACAGGATCGCGTTGCCCACCGCGTGGATCAGGTGGGTCTTGCCCAGGCCCACGCCGCCGTAGAGGAACAGCGGGTTGTAGGCGCCGCCGGGCCGGTCAGCGACCTGCAACGCCGCGGCGCGCGCGAGGTCGTTCGCCTTGCCGGTGACGAAGGTCTCGAAGGTGAGGTCCGGATTCAGCCGCGAGCGTTCGGCGGCCGGCGACACCGACGGCTGCAGTGCCGAGAAGCCCGGTGCCGGTCGCCCGGCCGCGGGTGTCTCCGCGGGAACGCGTTCGTTCGAGCCGGTCTGCGCCGCGAAGCCGGGCAGCGTCACGCCATCGGGCTGGACGCCGTCGAGCAGCGCATGACCGTTGGCGGCGGGGCCCGCGGGTCGCGTCTCGCCCTCGGCGTCGATCACCGCCGAGATCTCGAAGCTCACGCGGGTCTCGGGACTGATCAGCTGCGCGGCGAGCTCGGCGATGCGCTCACCGTATTGGGAACGCACCCAGTCGAGCTTCACGCGGTTGGGCGCGCCCAGCTTCAGCATGTGGTCGCCCTCGTCGTAGCCGAGGAAGACGAGCGGCTTGATCCACGTGCGATACATCTGGGCCGGCAACTCGCTCTCCAGGTGCGACGCGCAGGCTTGCCACAGATCGTTCATCGGGTCGGTCGTTCGCTGGCGCGTCGGGGAGAAGTCGAGACTGGATCGCGATCCGCCTCCGTGCTCGACCGGGGGGTCGCCGCTGCGTCGCCGTGGCACGCGCTGCGCTCCGGACCCGGCTCGGCAGCGCGAGCGAATCGTCTGAAAGGAAACGAGAATTTTACCTTATCCACAGGGCGAAAGCACGCCGCCCGGCTTGGCCGGACGCGCCGGGTGCCGGGCCCCGGTGTCGCGCCATCCGGTGTCACCCGCCTTGGACAGCGCTGATGTCCAAGGCCGGCGGCGGCCCGTCGACCCCCTCCACGCCCCGACCCCCGGGCCCGCCGAAAATTGACAGGGCCGGTCGCCCTTGATGTAATGGCAGGCTTTTTCCCGAAACGGCAGACACGCCATGAAACGCACGTATCAACCCTCCGTGGTCCGTCGCAAGCGCACGCACGGCTTCCTGGTGCGGATGAAGACCCGCGGTGGTCGCGCGGTGATCCGCGCCCGCCGCGCCAAGGGCCGCAAGCGCCTGGGCGTCTGACCCGCGCGCCGGACCCCACCCCGCACGCGTGACCGCCGCGGGAGCGTCCGGCGAGTCCCCGGGTTCGGCCCGCCCCGATCCTCGACCGGGTGCGGGTGCGCCGGTTCGTCCGGGCCCCTCGAAGGGTCCGAAACGGCCGGCCCGGCTGGTCGGTGCCCATTTCACGGTCGGCGCACGCCGCGCGACCGATGCAGCGAGTCCCCGACTGATGATGGCCATCCCGAAGAAACAGGTGCCCTCGTCGCCGGTCCGCAACCTGATCCGGCGCGTGATCCGCGAGTCGTACCGCGCCGAGCTCGCGCGCCGGCCCGCGGTCGGTGCCCTGTGCCTGCGCATCCAGCTGACCGCCGTGCCCCAGGATCCGGCCGCGCCGGCGAAGGCGGCGGACGGCCGGCCGCTGCGTCCCTTCGCCCGTCGTCCCACCGACCGGGCGCTGAAGCGGATCGTGCGCGCGGAAGTCGACGGCCTGCTCGCGCGGGCCGCGTGAGTCGGCGGAAACGCGGCATGAACCTCCCGACGCCGACGCCGACCGAGCCGCCCTCCTGGCCGGCGCGGCTGGCCATGCTGCCGATCCTGGCCTGGCGCTACGGCGTCAGCCCGGTGCTGCCGCCGGCATGCCGCTTCCATCCGAGCTGCTCCGAGTACGGACTCGAGGCGGTCCGCCGCCATGGCGCCGCCCGTGGCCTGTGGCTCGCGGCCGCCCGCATCGGGCGCTGTCATCCCTGGTCCGACGGCGGCGTCGACCCGGTCCCCGACGCCGTCGACGGGCCGGGCGCCTACCTCGGCCGCCTGATCCGACGTCCGGATCCGGTCGCTGCCGCGACCGAGACGAAGAACGCTCCCCACGACCCCACGCGCGACCCGCGCGACGGTCGCCTCCCCTCGCCTCACCGCACGTAGAGCCCGCGTCCGCCATGCAGACCCAACGCACCATCCTCTGGGTGATCTTCACGATGTCGCTGCTGTTCCTGTGGGATGCCTGGCAGGCCCACAGCGGCAAGCCGTCGATGTTCCACGGATCGCCCAAGACCACGCAGCAGGCGCCCGGTGCGTCGGCCACGCCGCCGGGCAAGGCGGGCGACGCGGCCGTGCCCGCGGCCGGTGCGACG